>MGPV01000048.1:0-3334 GCA_001797615.1 Deltaproteobacteria bacterium GWC2_65_14 | reverse complement strand
CTGCTCCTTCGGAATCGTCACCTTGTAGCTCGACACCGCGTCCAGCAGGAGGACCACCCGGTCCCGGTCGGGAAGCTCCTCCACGAAAATCGCCTCCAGCCCCTCGAAGGGCCCCTCCCCGATCCGGATCCGCTGCCCCGGCTTCCAGTCGGCGGGAGGCCGGACCAGGGTGACGATCCCCTCCTCGTCCATCCGGGCACGCACCGCCTCGATGATCTCCTCCCCCACCTCCTGCGGCTCCGGCCCGAAGGAGACGACGCGGGCCACCCCGTGGGTGTACCGGATGGTGCGCAGCTGCTCTAACGCGAACCGGACGAAGAGGTAGGTGGGGAACAGGGGACCCAGCTCGAGCGCCTTCGTTCTCCGGTTCTTCCTGCGCATCCTGGGGAAGATGCATTCGTAGCCGGCGCCCGTCAGGCGCGAGTGGACCCGGATTTCATTGAGCGGTTTCGTCTTGACCAGGTACCACGTCCACTTCACCTGCACATTCTCCCGGCGTCCGTGCTCCTCCTCATCCTCTCCGGGCACCCTTCCTTCCCCCCGCGGGCTTCCCCTCCTTCGGCGGAAGTATCGCCTCCCGCGACTCCTCGTACCAGGCGATCGTCTTCCGGAGACCCTCCTCGAAGGGGGTGGCCGCCGTGAAGCCGAACTCCTCGCGGGCGCGGGAGGTGTCCAGGCAGCGGCGCGGCTGGCCGTCCGGCCGCGAGGTGTCGCGGACGATCTTGCCCTTGTAGCCGGTCATCTCCCGGATCCTCTCCACCAGGTCGTTGATCGGGATCTCCTGCCCCGACCCCACGTTCACCGGATCCGGCTTGTCGTACCGCTCGGCCGCCATCACGACCGCCTCGGCCGCGTCGTCCACATAGAGGAACTCCCGGGAGACCGGCGTCCCCTCGTGGAACCCGCTCCCCCAGATCGTGACCACCGCCTCGTTCTCCTCCCGGGCGTCGACGAACTTCCTGATCAGCGCCGGGATGACGTGCGACTTCTCCGGCTCGAAGAAGTGGTCGCCGGGACCGTAGAGGTTCACCGGGAGCAGGTAGACCGCGTTGAAGCCGTATTCCTGCCGGTAGGCCTGGCTCATCACCAGGAGCGCCTTCTTGGCGATCCCGTAGGGGGCGTTGGTCGGCTCCGGATACCCCTCCCAGAGGTCCTCCTCCAGAAAGGGGATCCGGGGCGGCCGGAACGGGTAGGCGCAGACGGTGCCGACCTGGAGGAACTTCTCCACGCCGGCCCGGCGCGCCTCCTCCATCAGGAGGATTCCCATCGCGGCGTTGTCGTAGAAGAGCGCCCCCGGGTGGGCCCGGTTCCAGCCGATCCCCCCCGCGTTCGCGGCCAGGTGGATCACCAGATCCTGCCCCTTGACGGCCCGGGCGGAGGCCACCTGGAAGCGCAGGTCGTAGTCGGTGAAGCGCGGGACGAAGATATCGCGGGGGCGGACCCCCCGCTCGAGCAGCTTCGCGATCACGGAGCGGCCCAGGAAGCCGGAGCCGCCGGTCACCAGGATCTTTTTCCCCTTCCAGAAACTCATCCCCCCCCCAGAACAGGGACGTTCCTAAGAACTTCCCCCCAGCTCTCCTCGCCGAAACGCCTCCCAGACTTCCCTCGTCTGCGGATCCTGCACGGAATAAAGAAACTCGTTCGCCTCCTCCAGCCAGCGGAGCCGTTCCTCCACGGGGACCTTCTCCCACTCGCGGATCCGCTCATCCGACACGTAATACCGGTATCCACCTTCGGGATCGGTCATGCGTCCCCCTTCTGGATCCTGCGGAGAGCATCGATGTCCGACAGGTCCTGCTGCCGTCCGGACCGCTCCTTCATGGAGATCAGATCCGCCTCGCCGACCACCGGGATCTCCAGCTTCCCGTTCTCCGCATACACCCGCTTCCGCCGGTCGTAGGCGGAATCGAACGGCATCGGCTCCTCGATGAAGACATCGATGGCGAGGGCCGGGCGCTTCGCGCTTTTGAAGGTCAGAACAACCATGTTCTTCTCTCGCCGCCACCTGGACCGCTCCGCAGGGTCCGCGAGCGCCTCCGGCGGCACGGGAACCGCGGGGGAAAATCCCAGGGCCCTCATCGCGGCCAAAAATTTCCGGATGTTGTTTTCCCCCAGTTCAACAAACAGGTCGACGTCGGCCGTCATCCTTGGGATGCCATGCAGGTTCATGGCCAATCCGCCGGTGACGAGGTAGCGGACCCCCTCCTCCCGCAACACCCGGAACAGCTCAATATAAAACATATCCGTTCAAACCGCCTCCGGGATGCCCCGAAGCATGAAAAGTTCTTAGGAACGTCCCAGTTCTTACTGCCGGCTACAGCTTCGCCGGGACGGGGTAGCCGTGGCGGGCGAGGATCTTCCGCCCCTCGCCGGGAGGGGAAAGCCCCGCCTCCTCCATGTCGGCGTCCACCATGATCCGGACCAGGTCCTTGAAGGTCACCTTCGGCTCCCAGCCGAGGAGCCGCTTCGCCTTCGAGGCGTCCGCGACCAGGTTTTCCACCTCCGTGGGGCGGAAATACTTCGGGTCGATCTTCACGTACTGTTTCCAGTCGAGCCCGGCGTAGGCGAAGGCCTCCTCGAGGAACTCCTTTACCGAATGGGACTGCCCGGTCCCCACGACGAAGTCCTTTGGCCGGTCGTGCTGGAGGATCCGCCACATCGCCTCCACGTACTCGAGGGCGTACCCCCAGTCCCTCCGGGCGTCGAGGTTCCCCAGGTAGAGGGCCTTCTGTTTCCCAGCCTTGATAGCGGCCACCGCCCGGGTGATCTTGCGCGTGACGAAGGTCTCTCCTCTCCGCGGGGACTCGTGGTTGAAGAGGATCCCGTTGCTCGCGAAGATCCCGTAGGCCTCCCGGTAGTTCACCGCCATCCAGTAGGAGTATACCTTGGCGACCCCGTACGGGGAGCGCGGGTGGAACGGGGTCCTCTCGCTCTGCGGCGGCGGCGAAGCGCCGAACATCTCGCTGGAGGAGGCCTGGTAGTAGCGGGCCTTCCCGTTCGCCCGACGCAGCGCCTCCAGGATCCGGGTGGTCGAAAGCCCGGTGACGTCGCCGGTGTACTCCGGGATGTCGAAGGAGACCCGGACGTGGCTCTGCGCGCCGAGGTGGTAGATCTCGTCGGGGCGGACGTTGTAGATCAGGTTGGTCAGCTGGCTGGGGTCGGCGAGGTCCCCGTAGTGGAGGAACATCCTCGCCTCGGGCTTGTGGGGATCGATGTAGATGTGGTCGAGCCGGCCCGTGTTGAAGGTCGAGGCGCGACGGATGATCCCGTGCACCTCGTAGCCCTTCTCCAGCAGGAACTCGGCGAGGTAGGACCCGTCCTGCCCGGTGATCCC
>MGPV01000047.1:6600-6743 GCA_001797615.1 Deltaproteobacteria bacterium GWC2_65_14 | reverse complement strand
TCCCGGGCATGGGCCTCGGAGGGGACGCTGATCGTGAACGCCTTCCGCCCCACGATGTTCCCATACGTGTAGGTGGCTTTCCGGAGCGAGACGGCCACGCACGGAGGACGGGAACAGCAGATCCCGCCCCAGGCCGCGGACAT
>MGPV01000047.1:0-6564 GCA_001797615.1 Deltaproteobacteria bacterium GWC2_65_14 | reverse complement strand
GATCCAGAGCGGGGTGGGGAAAACGAGCGTCTTCGCGCCGAAGGATTTCTTCATGGTTATTTCCCCCCTCCCGGATGATGCGTTGACGTCTGATCAGCAGGATATACACTGACATGGCCCAAGTCCATGACGTTACTCGTAGAATCGAAGGGCATCGCTACCCCCGCGGCGGTTGCCCCGCTCCTCCGATTGTCGTATACTTCCTTTACGTACGAATTGTACGAACCGCGGGCCGGGGAAAGGACGTTGCGGCCCTCGTCCCGGTGGAGGATCTCGAACTCCTGGAGGAAATCGAGGACCGGATCGACGTCGAGAAGGCAAAAAACGCCCTCAAGGAAAAGAGGGGGATCCCCTGGAAGCAGTTGAAGAAAGAGCTCGGCCTGTAACCACTCATGGCGTACGAAGTCGTCGTACAGCCGTCGGCAGCCCGGGAACTCCGCAAACTCCCCCGGGAGATCCGGAAACGGATCGGCAGGAAGATCGACGCGCCGGCGAACGATCCGCGCCCGCCGGATGCCAAGGTCCTTCAGGGAAGCGAGGGATTTCTGCGCGTCCGCGCAGGCGACTACCGAATCGTCTACACCATCCGGGAAAAGACCTTGCTCGTGCTGATCGTACGGATCGGGCATCCGCGGGAGATCTACCGTAAGCGCTGAGCGGTGACGAACGAACCACCGCCTCCGTCGCGGCATCGATCCATCTCCGGTTCGGCAGCGTGGACGGGTCGGGGGAGGCGGCTAATCGCGTCAGCCGGCCGGAGTCTCCGTTACTTCTTCACGATGACCTCACCGATCATGCCGGCGACCTCGTGGGGGATGCAGACGTACCTGTAGGTCCCGGCCACGGGGAAGGTGTGCGTGAATGTGCCTCCCGGATCCATGTTGCCGGAGTCGAACGTCCTCGCGCCCTTCGGGAGGGACACGTTCTTCGGATCCCTCGCCTTTTTCGGGTCCGCCGTCACCGTGTGGGCGACGCTGGAGGTGTTCCTCCATTCGACCGTATTTCCGACCTTTACGGTCACCTGCTTCGGGATGAAGTTCACGACATCCATCGTGACGGTGGCGGCCGGTTTCCCGGTCTCGGCCCCGGACGGGAGCGCCGCCGGCCCCAGGTATCCGAGCATCGCCACGGCCGCCACGATCAGCCAACGGTGCGACCGCAGGAAGGTTGTCATCAAAGGCTCTCCTCTCTTTCCGCCGGCCCGGCGACCCGCCGGCCGGTCCTCTCTGACGGCGGGCGCAGGAATCCAGTGACCGCCCGCCATACCATTGGATGCCGACATCGGAAAACACGATGCCGCCGGGGAGAAAATTCACGCCGGGTCGCAAATCGGCGCGACGCGCCCCCCGGTCCAGGCGGCGCGGGTCCATCGGGCGGCCCGCCGCTTGCCGTATCCTCGTCCCGGAGGCGCTTCACCGCCTCCGACCATTCGCCGATCTTCCGGATCTCGTCCAGGGCGAGGCAGGCCGGGGGGAGGAGACAGTCGCTGTCGCGGCAGTACGAACTGTTCGAACCTGTCGCTGGAAAGGAAATATGACGCCCAATTCCGAGTCGTCTTCGACGCGATCCGCGCCTTGATGGAACCGCCGAAGTCGCCGGGTCGGCGGATCGGGTTCTGAACCTTCTCCGGACCGCGTCAGGTTCGGGACCCGGTCCGGTGGTCATCAGGGGCGGCGGGGACGCTCATCGCTTTTTCCCGGCCGGCGCCCTCCCCGTCCTCTTCCCCTTGCGCGCCGCGGCCTCCCTCGCCCATTCGGCTAGCGAGCGGAGCTGGCCCAGCACAAAATCCCGGAATGAATTCTCCTTCATTTTTGCTGGCATGGCATCAAAATGCTCAAGAATCCCTTACGGTTCAGGTCGATGAGCGTTTGGAAGCGGCCCGTCCCTTCGCCAGGTAGTCTTCGAGCTTGACCAGCGATTCGTTCCAGCCCTGCCGGCACATGTCCCAATCCGGGCCCGGTTTGAGAGGAGCGTGCTGCAGCGTGAACCTCGTCCTGCCGCGCCTCCCGGGCGGACATCGATATTGCAGACAGGCAACGTGAACCCGTTCGGACCCCACCAGCGCATCATGCGGTCGCGTTCGGTCCACGCCTTGAAAACGAGGTCACGCGGCGCATCGAAGACGCGCGTGATGACGAGTTCCTGCTATTCCGGCCGCTCGGCGGCGCTGCCACCCCTCATGGTCATGGTTCTTCTCCTTTCTCTTCAGCGTCGTGCTCCATCCTCATGAGATGCCTGGAGATGGAGGAAAGACCGGGAGGGTTCGAATCAAGAAACTTCCCGTCCCGGTCAGATCGGGAGGCCGGCGGGCTGGTCGAGCGGGTTAGCGGGATGCCCCGGGGAGGGGCCGGAAAAGGAGGCGCCGCGTTATTTGACCGCCGTGCCTTTGAAAAACGTATAGAAAAACGTCCCGTCGGGCCCGGTCGTCCTGCGCAAGTCGACGATCCCCTTTTCCCACGTCGTCTCATCGATGAGACCCGCGCGCAGAGCCTCTTCGCGAACCCCTTCCACCATCGCGATGAACGTGTTCTTCGTGAACCCCTCGACGAGTTCCGGCCTGCTTGCGTCGACATGGACCATCCTTGCGGAGACGCGGGCGTCGCGGAATCCGGCTCCCTTGAGGATCGGATAAAGCTGCCGCCCGATGAGCGAGTTGCCCCCGATCCTTTCCTGTATGTCGATCAGGCATTGTATCGCCCGGTGCGCGTACGGACTGTCGGGGTGGAAGAAGGCCGAACCGTGATCCCCTTCGACGACGGTGACGGTCCCGCCGGTTTTCAGCACTTCCCCGAGACGCCGCAGGGCGGCCACGGGGTCGGGCAGATGCTCCAGCACGAAACAGACGAATACGTGGTCGAAGCGTTCCGCCGGGAACGGCAGGTCGAAGATGTCGCCGTGCCGGAACGAGACGTTGCGCAGCCCTTCCGACGCGACGCGTTCCTGCGCGCGACGCAGCGATTCCGGAGAAATGTCGATCGACGTAAACCGTGCATCGGGGCTGTTTCGCGCAAGGATGACCGTCTGCGCCCCCACGCCGCACCCCGCTTCCAGGACCGCGCTCCCCGGCCGATAGATCGTGTCGGAATGCAGGATCTCCGCCAGCGTGGTCGCCTGGTCGACGAGCCTCGCCGTTTCCCTTTCCGCGTAGCCGTGAACGTAGTCTCTTTCCATCAACCTGCCATCCCGGAAAGGTGTTTCTCCTTGCCCACTTGGTCACACGTGCATGGTCATCCAATCATATCGAAATCGCCGGGTCAAACCACACGTCGGGCCTCAAGACGCAATGGGCATGAATGCCGTCTTGACGCGCCGGGCGCCATTCGATCTGACCCGGGACGAAAGAATCCTTACCTACGGAAAGGGAAGGCTCGTTTCCGTGATGTCCGTCTGACCGGCCGCCTTTGCCCCGACCGATCGAGGAGACGATGGGCCCGGGCGTCATCCCCCGAGCAGGTGCAGGAAATCGTCCCGGGTGATCGCGGCGGTCCCCCGCCCCTCGGCCTCCCCCAGCAGCGCCGCGTACAGGGCGGCTTTCGCGCCTTGAACTCCATCATCTTCTCCTCCACCGTGTGGCGATCAGGAGCCTGCGGACGGTCACCCTCGTCCCGCCGACCTCGGCAGGCTGTTGCAGGACGGCGATGTCGTAGACCGTCTCCCGGTACAGGTAGTACACCTTGAACCCCTTCCAATCCGCGGGGAGGCACGGAGCAAAACGCAGCTTGTCGACTTCCAGTCGCAAGCCCAGCCTTGGTTTGAGCCGGAAAGAACCTGGTTCGAAATCCGGTCAGATCGGAAGGGCGGCCGGCCGGTCGATCAGGGATTCCTGCTCGACCCGGACTCCCCTCTCGACGAGGGTCACCGGGGGTTACTCCGTGTTCACCACCGCCACCTTGATGTCTTTCATCGGGTAATGCTTCGCATTTCCCGTGGCAAGAACCGCCCTGTGGACAAATGCGGTCGCCGCGACCAGGCAATCGTCAAGCTCCAGGCTGTGCCCCTTAGCGCCGCGTTTGTATGACCCGGCCTTCTCCGCCACGTCCCGGGTCACGGCAAGGACCTCTATCTGGTCCAGGAGCGCTTTCGTCCGTTCCTCCTCGGCGGCGCGCATGCCGGCGGCAATCTCCGCCACGGTGACGGCCGAGCAACAGATGTTCGATTCCTCCACGAGCATGGAGAGGAAATCCTTCGCCTTCCTCTTCCCCCTCAAGAAATTGATGAGGATATCCGTGTCTACGAGGGTGTTTTTCATCTCCGGCGCTTCGCACGCGTCGATTTCCGAAGGCGCCGGACGAACGTCTCCGCGCCCCTCGCAAGCTCGGGGTGTTCCGCTTCCTTCCAGGCCCCGAAGCTCGTCTCGATCGCCTTGGCCAGGCGGACCCGTCGCAGCTCCTTTCTCAAGGCCTCGGCGACGAACCGGCTTTGCTGTCTCGGCGAGACGTTGGCCTTGAGTTCCTCCAACAGCTCCTCGGGCAGAACGAAATTGGCCTGCCGCGTCGCGCTTCCCATAAGATGCACCCCCTTATTGTAGGCAACTCTATAGGGTATTACATAGGATGTCAATGGGAAAGCATTGGCTTGCGTGGGAACGGCGTTGCCAACGGGATGCGACCTTAAAACCGGGCGCGGCAAGCATCGGAAATATCCACCCTTGGCCTTTACCGAGCAATGCGTCGCGCAGAATGCGTTCCGGATTTCACGTCTTCTCGACGGCGCGGATCCTGCCCGCCACGTCGCGGAAGAACTCCCGGGACCAGAGGTTCAAGGCAGCCTGGTCCTTGACGAAGGGGGACACTTCCCGGCGCGCCTTCTCCACATCAAGCGCATCGATCGCCTCGCCGAGGGCCGATCGAAACGCGTCGTTCGAAAGGTGGGCCTCTCCCTTCCAGTGGCCGCTCTGCCGCATACGGCTCTCGAGATGGGAAAGGTTCAGCTCCGGGTGATTTGCGGCATACCACACCAGGTCGTACCAGTCGCGCCCCTTCACCCGGTTCTTCCATCGCCTGCACAGGAGCGCATGCATCTTGCCCGCGAACAGGTCCGGCAGCACGTACACACGCACGGCGAACGGAATCGGCTGGAGGAGATAACGGGTCTGCGTGGCAAACCCTGCCGGCGGATCGGTGTCCACTTCCAGCCTGATCTTGAGCACCCTCCCCTTCGGAATCCCGCGAACGATCTCGCGCCCCGCCTCGATGACCAGCAGTTCCCGGATCGTGTCGACCTTCAGGAACGCCGATTCGACGGCGGTCGCCGCCGACTTTTCGATCCTCTCCGCCCGCACCCGGAAGCCGAAGGCGGCGATCTCCTCTTCGAGCTGCGAGGCGTACCGATCGATCCGAAACGCCGGCTCGGGCGCCAGGAGCGAGAACTCGAGGTCCTCCGAGAACCGGTCCAGGCCGTAGAGAATGCGCAGGGCGGTCCCGCCGTAAAGCGCCGCCCGCTCGAAGAACTTCGCGCGCCAGAGCCCGAGCAGGGCCACCTCCTGGAGGATCTCCCGAAGGGCCTGGAGATGGTCGTTCACCGTCTCCCTGCGATATCGCTCCAGCATCTTCGCGACCGCTTCGTTCACCCCTTCCCCCCCTTCCTCAAGCTCCCGACGAGCGAGGCGAGCAGCCGCACCTTGCGGGAGCGGTAGCTCTTCGCCAATTCATCGAGAAGGCCCCTGTCCAGCTCCTTCAACCGTCCCATCTCGATCCGCCACGACTCGTCCAGGTACGACGCCAGTTCCCGCCGGGAACCGATCGTCCCCCGGCGGTCCGCCACCAGCGCATCGGCCAGCGCCTTCTCGGGCATTCCGACGAGGAAGGCCCGCCCGTCGCTGGTTTCCACGCGGTCCACCCCGACCGGGAATGCCTCCATGGAGATCCTCCGGTAGGTGAAGCGGCCGACCGGCGTATCGAACGCCCGGGACCGGCCGCAGGTCACCGACGTAACCGTCTCGACCCGCTCGGGAATCAGGCCGTGCGAGGCAAGGGCGTATTCCAGGGAGACACACGAAGGCCCGTAGATCAGGTTGGCGAGAAGCTCCCGGCAGATGGGCTTGCGGCGCTCCTCCTCGCCGAAGACATACAGTCCCTTCTTGACCCGGACGATGACGCCGTCCCGCAATAACGCCGTGATCTTCGCCCTCGGGCGAGAATATCCGGCCAGGGCGTCAAGCAGCGATTGGTAATCGAATTCCTCATGAGGAATCCGGTTTCGGAGAGAAAGAGATCTCATGACGCAAGTATACGCATTTAGACATAGTATGTCTATAGTTCTTGGACTTACTATGTCACATAAGAGGGTACTGTGGGATGTGTCGCGAATTGTGACCGGTTCGATCGACGGAGACAGACCTGAGACAGCCGGCCTACCCCATGAGCCGGGTCGCCGGGTTCAGGAGAAACTCCTCCAGCGGAATCCCCGCTCGTCGTACCGATGATTGCCATGCTATGCTTCCCGGGGCTATACTGGAAATGCATTATATTATTCGTTACCATGCGCTTTATTTTGGGTAGCCGATGAACCCGCAAGGCACTGGTCCGCGCCGGCATCGGACTCTCCTTCATGTCGGTCCATGGA
>MGPV01000046.1:15628-18113 GCA_001797615.1 Deltaproteobacteria bacterium GWC2_65_14 | reverse complement strand
ACCGGGGGCGGAGGGCGGGCGAAGCGAAGCCCCCCTCCGAGGCGGCGGAGCCAGTCCCGGGCGCCACCGCGACGGGGCGCATCATGGGCGGAGCCAGCCGAAGGAGGGGGGATGAGCGGAGATAAAAAGAATGATCCGCGGGCGGAGGGCGGTCGAAGCGAAGCCCCCCTCCGAGGCGGCGGAGCCGGTCCCAGGCGCCACCGCGACGGGGCGCTACTTCCAGGGGGAGGAGAGGGAGTGCTTCTTCATCTTGTAGGCGACCTGCCGGGGTGTCCACCCGAGCAGACGGGCGGCCCGGGCGATCACCCAGCCGGTCGCCTCGAGCGCCTTGCGCAGCTCCTCCTTCTCGAGCGCGAGCAGCTGCTCCGCCCGGGAAGGGGAGGCCGTCGTTTCGGCCCCCTTGCGGAGAGGGGAGCCGCCACCGGCGGGGGGAGGGGGCGGCGGCTCGACCGGCATCCCCAGCGAGGAGACGCGGACCGAGCGGGGGAGGTCGGTGAGCCCGACGAGAGGAGAGCGCGCCATCACCACCGCCCGCTCGACGAGGTTTTCCAGCTCCCGGACGTTCCCGGGCCACCGGTATCCGGACAGGGCGTCGAGCGCGTCGGGGGCGAAGGAGACGTTCTTGCCGTGCTCCCGGTTGAACCGCTCCAGGAAGTGCTCCGCGAGGAGGAGGATATCCTCCCGCCGGTCCCGCAGCGGGGGAAGGTGGATCGGGATCACGTTCAGGCGGTAGAAGAGGTCCTCCCGGAACTGCCCCTCCCCGATCCTCCGCTCGAGGTCGGCGTTGGTGGCGGCGATGATCCGCACATCCACGGAGCGGGTCCGGTTCTCCCCGAGCCGCTCGAATTTCCGATCCTGCAGGACACGCAGCAGCTTCACCTGCGTCGGGAGCGGGATGTCCCCGATCTCGTCGAGGAAGACCGTCCCCCCGTCCGCCTCCTCGAAGCGCCCCTTCCGCTCCTCGACCGCCCCCGTGAAGGCGCCCCGCTTGTGCCCGAAGAGCTCGGATTCGAGCAGGGTCTCCGGGAGGGCGGCGCAGTTGACCGTCACGAGGGGGTGCTCCGCGCGCGGGCCCGCGAGGTGGATCGCCCGGGCGATCATCTCCTTCCCGGTCCCGCTCTCCCCCCGCAGCAGGACGGTGGCCCGGGAGGGGGCGACCCGCGTCACGGCGCCGAAGACCTCCTGCATCCGCTTGCTCTGCCCGACGATGTTCTCGATCCGGTAGGTCTTTCGGATCTTCTTCTCGAACTCCTGCCGCTGCCGCTGGAACTCCTCCTGGAGGCGGTCGATCGCGGCGTGCATCTTCAGCGCCTGCCCGATGAGGCAGCCGACCACCGTGAGGGTCCGGGCGTCGGCCTCCAGCGCCTGCGTCCCCGCCCTGCCGATCCGCTCCGCGGTGAGGACCCCGAGGACCTCGCTGCCGATCTTGATCGGGACGCAGATGTAGGAGAGCGGCTCCGTGGGGGTCTTCCCGTGGGCCTTCGTCTTGTCGAGGAAGGAGGGCTCCTGCCGGACGTCCGGGATGGCGATCGGGCTTCCCGACTTCATCGTCTTGCCGACGATCCCTTCCCCCCAGACGTAGCGGGCCCGCCCCCGCTCCTCCGCGGAGTAGCCGGAAGCGACCTCCATCCGGATCTCCCGGGTGGCGGGATCGGGAAGGTGGATCGCCGCCCGGTCGAAGCCGAGGAGGCTCTGGAGGGTCCGCAGGGAGGTCCCCATCCCCCGCGAGAGGTTCTGCGCGGAGGTGAGGATCTTCCCCACCTCGTAGATGGCGGAGAGTTCCGCCTTTTCGGGGGATCTGCGGTCGGCCACGCGGAAAGTATACCGTGTCGGGGGCGGAAGCATCCAGTATCGTCGGGCGACTCATCCGAAGGTATAATGCGGTGGATTCCGGAAAACCACTTCTCTTCGCGGGAAAGACGCTGCTCGAGCCGGCGGAATGGCCGGGGGCGGGCGGCCGCCGGAAACGACAGGGGGGGAAGCATGGGGAAGAAGACGTCGCGATACCTCCGCGGTCCGCGGATCCTGCCCCCGGCCATCGGCCGGGGGATCGGGGCGGCGGCGCTCGTCGAGAACCACTTCCTCGCGTACAACGCGGGGAGGCTTCGCGAGGGGGCGAGGCTTCTCGTGGAGAAGATGCTCGTGGAGAACGTGACGGTCGGCCTCTCCCTGTCGGGAGCGCTCACCCCGGCGGGGATCGGCGTCTCCTGCGTGGTCCCGCTGATCCGGTCGGGGTTCGTCGACTGGATCGTCTCGACCGGTGCGAACCTCTACCACGACGCCCACTTCGGGCTGGGGATGAAGCTGCACGCCGGCTCCCCGTTCCTCGACGACCGGGATCTCCACGAGGAGGGGGTCGTCCGCATCTACGACATCCTGTTCGAGTACAACGTCCTGCTCGACACGGACGCCTTCTTCCGGCGGATCCTCGAGGAGGAGGAGTTCCAGACGGAGATGGGGACCGCGGAGTTCCACCACCGGATCG
>MGPV01000046.1:7151-15602 GCA_001797615.1 Deltaproteobacteria bacterium GWC2_65_14 | reverse complement strand
CCGGTGCGGCGTCCCGGTCTACTGCCCTTCCCCCGGGGATTCCTCCATCGGGATGAACGTCGCCGCGATGCGGATCCTGGGCAAGGGGACCCGGATCGACATCTCCTCCGACGTGAACGAGACGGCGGCGATCGTCTACGCGGCCAAGCGGGGGAAGGGGAGAAGCGCCGTCTGGATCCTCGGGGGAGGGGCCCCGAAGAACTTCATGCTGCAGACCGAGCCGCAGATCCAGGAGGTGTTGGGGCTCTCCGAGAAGGGGCACGACTACTTCCTCCAGATCACCGACGCCCGTCCCGACACCGGGGGGCTTTCGGGGGCGACCCCCTCCGAGGCGGTTTCCTGGGGGAAGGTGGCCCCCGAGACGCTGCCCGACGCGGTCGTCTGCTACCTCGACTCCACCGTGGCGATGCCGCTGCTCACGGCCTATGTCCTGGAGCACGCGAAAAAGCGACCCCTGAAGCGGCTCTACGACCGTCGCGGCGAGATCGTCTCCACCCTGGGGAAGGAGTTCCGGCGCAACTACATCGCCTGGAAGTCGGGGGGGAAGTACCGGCCCGGGCAAGGGTAGAGGGGCGGGCCTACCCCGATTGCGGCGCCGCGCCCGGATGTCGCGCCGTCGCCGTTTGTGGTATAAGGTCGAAAAATCGATTCAGGGAGCCGGGGCCGATGAAAAAATGGAAATGCGAGGTGTGCGGCTACATCCACCAGGGGGACGCCCCCCCCGATCCCTGTCCCGTCTGCGGAGCGCCGAAGGGGAAGTTCAAAGAGGTGAAATGAGCCCTCCGGGGGAAAGAGTCGCGCTGGTGACCGGGGGCGCCCGGCGGATCGGCGCGGCGGTTTCCCGCGGATTGGCCCGCGCGGGATTCACGGTGGCGCTCACCTACCGGGCATCCCGCCGGGAGGCGCTCGCCCTCGCGCGGGAGACCGGCGGCAGGGCCTTTCCCCTGGATCTTGCGCGGCCGGGGGGGATTTCCCGCCTCTCCGAAGCGATCGGCCGGGAGTTCGGCCGGCTCGACCTGCTCGTGCACAACGCCGCCGTCTTCCCCCGCACTCCGGCGGGCGCGGTGACGCCCGCGGCCTGGGACGGGGTCTTCGCCGTCAACCTGCGCGGGCCGTTCCTGCTCACCCAGGCGCTTCTCCCCCTTCTGCGGAACGCGCCCGGGGGCGGAGCGGTCCTCTTCATCGGCGACGCCGGCGCCGGGCGCCTCTGGCCCGGCTACCTGCCCTACTGCATCTCCAAGCTCGCCCTCGAGCGCCAGGCGGCCGCCTGGAGCAAGATTCTGGCTCCCCGGGTCCGCGTCGGGATCGTGAGGCCCGGGCTGGCGCTCATCCCCGAGCGGTTCCCGAAGGCGGAGTGGGACCGCCTCCGCGCCCGGGGCGGAGCGCGCGGCCCCGATTCCCCGGGGAAGATCGCCGCCGCGGTATTGCGGTTCGCGCGAAGCGGGCGATATAATTTTTACTGATTCCCATCGCGCCGCAAGGAGAACCGGATGAACAAGTGGAGATGCATCGTCTGCGCGTACGTGTACGACCCCGCCGAGGGGGATCCCGACAACGGGGTGGAGCCGGGGACCCCGTTCCGGAGCATCCCGGACGACTGGGTCTGCCCGCTTTGCGGCGCGGGGAAGGACGAGTTCGAGGAAATCACGGAGTAACGGGAAGAGAGGAACCGGAACATGGCGACCGTTGCGCTGGCCGAGAATGTCCACTGGGTGGGGGCGAAGGACCCGGGCCTGACGGTGTTCGACATCGTGATCCCGACCGGGCACGGGACGACCTACAACGCCTACCTCGTCCGGGGAAGCGAAAAGACGGCGCTGATCGACTGCGTGAAGCGCCCGTTCGCCGGGGAGCTGTTCCGGAACATCGAGGAGCACCTTCCGGTGAAGCAGCTCGACTATGTGGTGATCAACCATTCCGAGCCGGATCACGCGGGGGGGCTGGTCGAGCTGCTCGAGCGGAACCCGAAGGTGACCGTCTACCTCTCCCGGTCGGCGAAGACCTTCGTGGACAACATGGTGCACGCCGGCTACCCCTTCCACCTGGTGAACGACGGGGAGGAGCTTCCCCTGGGGGGGAAGACGCTGCGGTTCCTGAACGCCCCGTTCCTCCACTGGCCCGACACGATCCTCACCTACCTCGTCGAGGACCGGATTCTCTTCCCGTGCGATTTCCTCGGGGCGCACTACGCAAGTCCGGAGTATTTCAACGACGAGCTGAAAAAGCCCGAGGAGGCGCGGCAGGCCTTCGAGTTCTACTACAGCACCATCATGCGCCCCTACAAGGAGCATATCCTCAAGGCGATCGGGAAGGTGAGGGCGCTCCCGGTCGACATGATCGCCCCCTCGCACGGGCCGATCCTCCGGAAGGACCCGCTTTCCTATCTCGACTGGTACGAGGAACGGGCCTCCGTGCTCTCCCGGGTGACGGGGAAGAAGGTGACGATCGTCTACGCCTCCGCCTACGGGAACACCGCCGCCATGGCCGAGAAGGCGGCCGAAGGGGTGCGCGCGGCGGGCCTGTCGGCGACCCTCATGAACAGCATCGAGGTGCCGATGCACAAGATCATCGACGAGATCGAGGAGTCGGCCGGCTTCCTGATCGGGACCCCCACGCTGAACAGCAACGTGCCCCAGCCGATCCTGATGCTGATCGCCAGCCTGGTCTACCTGAACGTGCGGGGGATGCGCGCGTCGGTGTTCGGGTCCTACGGCTGGAGCGGGGAGGCGATCCGGACGGTGCAGGAGATCCTCACCTCGATGCGGATCAAGGTCGAGCCCGAGCCGGTCCGGGTCCGGATGAGCCCGTCGGAGGCGGACCTGGCGGTCTGCGTCGAGTTCGGGAAGAAGTTCGCGGAGATCGTCTCCGGGAAGTAGCCGCCCGCATCACTTCTTCGGGGGGATCCCCTCCCGGCGGATCTCCTTCTCCGCATCCTTGCGGATCCGCTTCCCCTTCTCCACGGCCTCGCCGCGGATCATCGCCTGGCACTCCGTGCAGATCGTTCCCTCGAACGACTTCTCCTTCGCGCACACCATGCAGCGCCGCTTTCCCTCCGTCATGCCCTCCTCCCTTCGTCGCTCTCCGTCCCGCGTGCGCCCCGTCGCGAGGGCGCAGGGATCGGCTCCGCCGCCTCGGAGGGGGGCTTCGCTCTGGGTCGCCCTGCGATTGGGGGTGAAACGGGGCGTCCCTTCCGTCATCATAACAGGGACCGGAGAGGCGGGGAACGTTCCCGGGAAGGGGGGGTCCGATGGCGAAAAGGAAGGTCGAACGGCTGCCGGAGAAGCCGAGGCGGGGGCTCGTGCTCGTCCTGACGGGGGAGGGGAAGGGGAAGACCACCTCCTGCCTCGGGATGGCGGTCCGCGCCGTGGGCTACGGGATGCGGGTCTGCATGGTCCAGTTCATCAAGGGGTCGATCCACTACGGGGAGCTCGACGGGGCGAGGCGGCTGGCCCCCGAGTTCGAGCTGATCCCCATGGGGAAAGGGTTCGTCGGGATCCGGGGGGACACCCTTCCCTTCGGCGAGCATGAGGCCGCCGCCGCGAAGGCGCTGGAGGCCGCCCGGAAGAAAATGCTGTCGGGGAAGTACGACGTCGTCATCCTCGACGAGATCCACGTGGCGGTCCACCTGGGGCTGGTCGACCTGTCCGCCCTGCTCTCCCTGATCCGGGAGAGGCCCGAACCGGTCCACCTGATCCTCTCCGGCCGCCACGCGCGCGAGGAGGTCATCCTCCAGGCGCACCTCGTCACCGAGATGCGCAACGTCAAGCACCCCTTCGACCTCGGGATCGAGGCGGAGAAGGGGATCGACTACTGACTTACTTCATCCGCTCGAGCAAAGACGACCCGTAGAGCAGCCCGAAGTAGTCCTCGGTGTTCCGGATGTAGAGTTTCTCGCCCCCCCCCAGGTTCTCGCCGGCGAGCTGCCCCTGCTTCATCGCGCTTCTCCACCCGAAGTTGATCCGGCTCTCCCGGCGGTTCACGTCGAACACCTCCGCGCAGTCCCCGGCCGCGTAGATGTTCGAGACGTTCGTCCGCAGGTACTCGTCCACCAGGATCCCGGTTCCCACCTTCACCCCGCTTCCTTCGAGGAAGCCCACGGAGGGGAAGCGCTCCGTCGCCACCACGACCATGGAGCACTCGATCCGCTCCCCCCCGGTCGTTAAGGCGGTGTAGGCTTTCCCGTCCCGGTCGATCAGGTCGGCGATCTCGGTCCCTTCCTTGACGGTCACCCCGTTGTTCCGGAGCATCCCGATCGCCTTCGCCTCCGTCTCGCCCGAAATCGGGTTCCCGAAACGAGGGAGGCCGGGGTTCACCCAGATCACCTGCTGCCCCAGCTTGCGCAGCGCCCGGGCCGTCTCGAGCCCGAGGTAGCCGGGCCCGTACACCAGCGACACGTCGGAGCGCAGCGCCCGGGCCTTGATCCGGACGGCGTCGCTCTGGCTGTTCAGGGTGAGGAAGGAGCCGAGGCTCCCCATCAGGGAGAGAGGAAGGATCGGCTTGCCCCCGGTCGCCACGAGGAGGAAGTTGTAGCTCTCCTCCGTCCCGTCGGAGAAGAGGACCCGGTTCCTGGCGGCGTCCACCCGCCGGGCGCGCCTGCCCTGCGCGAACCGGATTCCCGCCGAGGCCAGATCCTTCCCCTGCGGGTCGGCGATCGCCTCCTCCTCCTTCTCGCCGGAGACCAGGTCGGGAAGATGCGGCCGGAGGCAGGGGGGGGTGCACTCCTCGGTGACGATCACGACTTCCGCGTCCGGGTCCTTCTTCCGGGCCGCCCGCGCGGCGGCGATTCCGGCGGGGCCGCTTCCGAGTATCAGGTAGCGCATGGGAAAAATCCTCCGTGGATGAATTTCCAGCAGGAAAGCCTCATCTTAATGCGAGGAGGCGGAAAATGAAAATCGAAATTCCTCTCAGGCCAGCGGACCCCTGTGCCGAACGTCCTTCCCCTTCACCATGAAGATCACGTCCTCGCAGATGTTCGTCGCGTGGTCGGCGACCCGCTCGAGGTGTCGGGAGACCAGGATCAGATCCATCGCCGTCGGGATGGTCTTCGGGTCGGACATCATGTAGGTCAGAAGCTCCCGGAAGACCTGGTCCTTCAGCTGGTCGACGGAATCGTCCTTCAGGATGTTCGCGTACGCCAGGTCGGCGTCGCCGTTCACGAAGGCGTCGAGCGATTCCTTGAGCATCTCCTCGGCGATCCCCGCCATCCGCGGGATGTCGATCAGCGGCTTGAGGAGGGGGACGGAGAGGAGCGATTCGGCCCGCTGGACGATGTTGATCGCCTGGTCGCCGATCCGCTCGAGGTCCGTGTTGATCTTCATCGCGGCGGCGATGAACCGAAGGTCCTTCGCCGCGGGCTGCCGGAGGGCGATGATCTCGAGGCAGGCCTCGTCGATGTCGATGTGAAGCTGGTTCACCTGGGTCTCCATCGCCCGGACCTCCCCCAGGAGATCCTCCTTCCGCTCCACGAGCGCCTGGACCGACCGGCGGGTCATCTGCTCCGCGAGGCCTCCCATCCGCAGCACCTTCTCGTGCAGCCCCGCCAGTTCCTCCGAAAAATGCCGTTTCATCGTCGTCTCCCGCCCCCCCCGGTCACCCGAACCGGCCGGTGATGTATTCCTCCGTCCGCTTGTCGGAGGGATTCGTAAACATTTTCGCACTTTTATCCATTTCGATCAAATCGCCGAGCAGGAAGAAGGCCACGAAGTCGGAGATCCGGGCCGCCTGCTGCATGTTGTGGGTCACGACCACGATCGTGTATTTCTCGCAGAGGTCCTCGATCAGGTCCTCGATCTTGGCCGTGGAAACCGGGTCGAGGGCGGAGCAGGGCTCGTCCATCAGCAGCACCTCCGGCTCGACCGCCAGCGCGCGGGCGATGCAGAGCCGCTGCTGCTGCCCTCCCGACAGGGAGGAGCCGGCCCGGTCCAGATGGTCCTTCAGTTCGTCCCAGAGCGCCGCCATCCGCAGCGATTTCTCGACCGCCTCGGCGATCTCGGCGCGGGACCGCCTCTTCCCGTTGAACTTGAGCCCGACGGAGACGTTTTCATAGACCGACATCCTCGGGAAGGGGTTGGGCTGCTGGAAGACCATCCCGACCTTCCGGCGCAGGAGCACGGGGTCGATCTTCTCCGAGTAGATGTTCCTGCCGTCGAAGACGACCTCCCCCTCCAGGCGGAATCCGGGCGTCAGGTCGTGCATCCGGTTCAGGCACCGGATGAAGGTGCTCTTGCCGCACCCCGACGGTCCCATCACCGACGTGACCGAGTGCTGCTGGATGCCCATGGTGATCCGCTTGAGGACCTGGTGATCGCCGAACCAGGCGGACAGGTCCCTCACCTCGATGGCGTTGTCCATTTCCTGTCCCCCTTTATTTCCTCTCCCGGACGAGAAGCCTGGCGCCGAGGCTCAGCAGGAAGACCATCCCGATGAGGACCACCGCGCCGGCCCACGCCTTGGCGTGCCAGTCGTCGTAGGGCGAGATCGCGTAGTGGAAGATCTGGAGCGGGATCGCAGCGATCGGCTGGTCCAGCCCTTCCTGCCAGAACTGGTTTCCGAGCGCCGTGAAGAGCAGCGGCGCCGTTTCTCCGACGATCCGCGCCATCGCCAGCAGGATTCCGGTCAGGATCCCCGCGGCGGCCGTGCGCACGGTGATGAACAGGGTCGTCTTCCAGCGCTCGATCCCCAGCGCCAGCGCCGCCTCCCGGACGGAGGCGGGGACCGTGCGGAGCATCTCCTCCGTCGTGCGCACGACGACCGGGATGAAGATCATCGCGAGCGCGCAGGCCCCCGCCCAGGCGGAGAACCGCTTCATCGGGAGGACCCAGAGGACGTACCCGAAGATCCCCAGGATGATGGAGGGGACCCCGTTCAGCAGGTCGACCGCGAAGCGCACGGAGGAGGCGAACGCCCCCCGGCCGTACTCGGCCAGGTAGATCCCGGTCATGACCGCCAGCGGGATCCCGCCCGACATCGCGAGCCCCGCCACCGTCAGCGTCCCGAGGATCCCGTTCGCGATGCCGCCGCCCGGTTCCCCGACGGGGCGGGGCAGGTCGGTCAGCAGAGTCCAGGTGAGCTCCCGCGACCCCTTCCAGAGGAGGTCGAAGAAGATCAGGAAGAGCGGCAGGACCACGAGCATGGCCGCCAGGGCGAACAGCGCCTTCATGACCCGGTCCGCGGCCTTTCGGCGGAAGGCGACCGATTCCACGGACTAGAGCCCCCTCGAGGCGCGGGCGACCATCTTCCGGAGGATCCCCTTCGCCGCCAGGTTGACCAGGAGGGTGAACAGGAACAGCACGAGGCCGATCTCGACCAGCGCGGACAGGTACAGCTTCCCCGTGGCCTCCGTGAACTCGTTGGCGATCACCGCCGCCATGGAGTAGCCCGGCTGGAAGAAGGAGAGGAGGATCTCGGGGCGGTTGCCGATGACCATCGTCACCGCCATCGTCTCCCCGAGAGCCCTCCCCAGCCCCAGGACGGCCGCCCCGAAGATTCCCGGGAGGCAGTGCTGGCCGATGACGATCCGGATCATCTCCCAGTGCGTGCCCCCCAGGGAGAGGACCGCCTCCTTCTGCATCCGCGGGACGGTGGCGAGCACCTCCCGGCTGACGGAGAGGATGAAGGGGACGATCATGATCGAGAGCAGGAACCCCGCGGCGAGCAGGCTCGGTCCGTAGACCGGGCCCCGGAAGAGGGGGATCCACCCCAGGGCGTGCGCGGCGGGCTTCATGAACCAGTCCCTCAGGACCGGGATCAGGACGAAGATCCCCCACAGGCCGTAGATGACGCTCGGGATGGCCGCCAGAAGCTCCGCGAGGAAGGAGACCGGCCGCCGGAGCCACGGGGGGGCGAACTCGTTGATGAAGATGGCCGCCCCGACGCCCAGCGGCACGGCGATGAGGAGGGCGAGAAAGGAGGAGACGACGGTCCCGTACAGGAACGGGAGCGCGCCGAACTCCTCGAGAACGGGGTCCCACGTCCTCCCCGTGAGGAAGGCGGTGCCGAACTTCCGGATCGAGGGGAGCGACTCCCTCACCAGAAGGGCGAAGAGAAGGAGGGTGAGGAAGAGGACCCCGAACGCGAACAGCGCGGTCGTCTTCTCGAAGAGGATGTCCTTCCGGTTCTGTCCGGCCGCCGTCTTCATTCCGCCGCAGGCCCCTCCTCGTCCCCGTCCGGGGAGGTCAGTACGTCCTGGTTCCTACGGGGTATCGGATCCCCTCCAGCGCCTCGTCCACCTGGTTCGCCACCTCCCTGGGGATCGGCGCGTAGAGCAGGGGGGCGTTCATCTTCTGCCCGTCCTGCAGGGCCCACCGGAGGAAGGAGACGAGCGCCCTTCCCTTGGCCTCGTTCTTCTGGTCCTTGTACAGGAGGATCCAGGTTAGCCCGCAGATCGGGTAGGAACCGCGGCCGGCGGCGTCGACCAGCGACACGCGGAAATCGGCGGGCATCTTCCGGGCA
>MGPV01000046.1:0-7144 GCA_001797615.1 Deltaproteobacteria bacterium GWC2_65_14 | reverse complement strand
CCGCCGCGGCGGAGGTGGACTCGAGGGTCGGAAGGACGTATGCACCCTCCCGGTTCCTCAGTGCCGCCGCCGTCATCCGGCTCTGCATCGCGTAGGCGAGCTCCACGTACCCGACGGCGCCGGGGGTCTGCTTCACGATTCCCGCGACCCCTTCGTTCCCCTTTCCTCCCAGCCCCGCCGGCCACTGGACCGATTTCCCGCGGCCGACCTTCGCCTTCCAGCCGGCGCTGACCGTGCCGAGGTAGTTCGTGAAGATGTCGGTGGTCCCCGACCCGTCCGACCGGTGGGCGACCACGACGTCCAGCGCGGGAAGCTTCATCCCGGCGTTCAAGGCGACGATCCGGGGGTCGTTCCACTTCGGGATCTTCCCGAGGAAGATGTCGGCCAGGACGGCCGGGGAAAGCTTGAGCCCGCTTCCCGCCTCGCCGAGGTTGTAGACGACCGCGACCGCCCCGATCGCCGTGGGGATGTGGAGGACCGGTCCGGGGAGCCTGGACATTTCCTCGTCCGTCATGGGGGCGTCGGTGGCGCCGAAGTCCACCGTCCCCTCGATGATCTGCCGGATGCCGCCCCCCGAACCGATCGACTGGTAGTTGAAGTTCACCCCCGGCTGGGCGTTGGAATACTCGTAGAACCATTTGGAGTAGAGCGGGTAGGGGAAGGTGGCCCCCGCCCCGGTGATCGTCAGGGAGCCCTTTCCGGACTCCTTCGCGCATCCGCCGGCCAGGACGATCAGGGCGACCGCCGCCGTGGCGAGTTTGAACAGGAACGCGATTCTCATGGAAATCTCCTTCGTCGGATCTTTCGGATTACGAGAGCATTCTAGGGAAGGCGGATTACTCCGGGATGAACCCAGGGTTACATTCCTGTGAAGATCCCGAGAGGAGGACGCTGGGGGGCTACTCGTCGAGCGGCTTGCCGTCCAGGCCCACTTTCCGGGCCTTGCAGATCCGGTTCCTTCCCTGCTGTTTCGCGGCGAAGAGAGCCTCGTCCGCCGACTGGATCAGCCCGGAGGCCGATTCCCCGTCGGCGGGAAACGTGGCGATCCCCCCGCTGATCGTGATCTTGATGGGGGAGGCTTGGCCGGGGATCCGGAACTCTGCGGAAGCGATGAGCCTCCTCAGGCATTCCGCGTATGACAAGGCCTGATCCCGGCTGGAGGAGGCCATCACGACGGCGAACTCCTCCCCTCCGTAGCGGGCCACGAGGTCGGAGCTCCGGGTGTGGCTCCGGGTGATCTCGGCCAGCTTCTTCAGGACCAGGTCTCCCGCCGGGTGCCCCCAGCTGTCGTTGATCTTCTTGAAATGGTCGATGTCGAACAGCAGGAGCGACATGGGCTGAATGTAGTTTCTGGCCTGGCGGATCTCCGCTTCGAACCATTCCGCGAAGTGCCTTCGGTTGGAAAGCCCCGTCAAGGGGTCTGCCGAGGCTTCGGTCTCCGCCGACTGGAGGAACGCGGCGCTCCGGAAGGCGCTTCCGAGCAGGTCGACCAGCATCGAGGCGTAACTTCGCTCATCGCGGATCTCGGCGGCGCAGCCGGCGATGACGATGACGCCGACGATCCCCGAGGGGCCGGTCACCGGGGCGATGAGATCGGCGACCCCCACCGCCCGTTCCAGGGGCGAGGTTCCCAGGCGTTCTTTCCCCCGCAGGGCAAGGTATTCGTCCCTGGAAACGACGATTCGTTTCTGAACCACCATCCCCAGCATCCCCTGGTCGGCCGGAAGGCGCACCGATTCTTTCCATTCCTCGGGGAATCCCACCCCTTCGGTCAGGGTGAATTCCTTCCCGTCCCCGAGCGGGGTGAAGAAACCGGCCCGGGATGCCCGGAAAAAATCCTTCATGAAACGGACGGCGATGCCCGGGATGGCACTCGGGGGCAGTTTCTCGCTGAGGCGCCGCACCAGGTTCGGGATCTTGATCGAGAGGTCCTGCTTCCGGGCGAGCTCATCCTGCGCTTTCTTCAGCTCCCGGGAAAGTTCCCTCGCCTGCCGGCGGAGAGGTTCGAGATCCCCCGCCTTCTCCTCCCCGGCAAGCCTTCGCGAAGCCCTGCCCAGAAGAAACGCCGCCGCCAGCAGGATCAGGAACCCCACGATATAGAGGAAGAGGTTTTCCACCATCATCCACTGCTCCTTCTGCAGGCACGGGGCCTTCGTCCAGGGGCGTCACGCAGGGAACCCCCGGTTCTCTATCGGCCGAAACTGTCCGGAGCATCAGTCGTGCAAGGAGAATCGTCGGGTTGTCCCTCGGGGTTCCCCCGGGGAACGGGAGGCAGGAACTGCCCCGGGATCCGGATCGTGAAGCGGCTTCCCGTCCCCAGGCGGCTTGCCGCCTCGATCGTCCCCCCCTGCGATTCGACGATATGTTTCGCGATGGAAAGTCCCAGCCCCGTCCCGCCGAGGTCCCGGGATCTTCCCTTGTCGACCCGATAGAAGCGCTCGAAGATCCGGGGAATGTGCTCCGGGGGGATCCCCGGGCCGTCGTCCTCGACCTCCAGGACGACGATTTCGTTGTCACGGCGCCCGGCCACCCGGATCTTCCCTCCCTCCCGGCCGTACTTGACCGCGTTGTCGACGAGGTTCGACATCGCCACGGCGAGGTTCCCCAGGTCGGCCCGGATCGTGCCTTCCTCTCCCTCCACGGTCAGGGTCTGCCCCCGGTTCCCCGCCATCGGGCGGTGAAGGGACGCGACCCGTTCCAGGAAGTCCGGGAGGCGGATCTCCTCCTTCTCCGCCGGTGCCCGGGGGGATTCCGCCCGGGAGAGCTCGAGCAGGTCCTCGATCAGCCGCTCCATCCGGAGGGCGTTTCCGTGCGCGATCTCGATGAAGGAGGGATCGACCGGGGCGTTCTCCTTCAGGGCGTCCTGGAGGGCCTCCAGGTATCCCCGGATGTTCGTCAGGGGGGTCCGAAGCTCGTGGGAGGCGTTCGAGACGAAATCGCTCTTGATCCGGGAGAGCCGCTTCTCCTCGGTCGTGTCCCGGAGGGTCAGGAGGAGGTCCGCCCCCTTCCGCTCGTCCGGGAGAGGGACCGCGGTCGCCGCAAGGCGCAGAATCCTCTCCCCGGAGGGATGACGCACGGGCACCTCCGCCGGCGGGAGCGCCTTTCCGTCTCGCCACCCATCGATGAACCCGAGCACCCGGGGATGCCGGATCACCTCGGGGTAGGGCTGCGAGTCCCGCGGGGCCGCGACGCCCAGGAGGCGCGCCGCCTCCCGGTTCATCATCCGGACCGTCCGGTCGCCGGAGACGACGATCACCCCCTCCGAGAGGTTCTCGATCAGGGCGGACAGCCGCGACCTCTCCCGGTCGAGCTGGTGGATCGTTCCTTCCAGCCGGGATGCGGTCCGGTTCAGGGCGAACGCCATCTCCTCCAGCTCGTCCCCGGTCCTCACGTGGACGCGGCGCCGGAGGTTTCCGGCCGCAAGATCCCTTGCCGCTCCCCGCATCTCCTCGAGGGGGCCGGTCACGCGGCGGGCGCGGATCGCGGTTCCGATCAGCATCAGGAGGAAGGCGGCGAATCCGGTCCCCCAGGTGATCGTCCGGACCCGGGAAAGCCGCCGGTTCAGGTGGGCGATCGGGAGCGAAGCCCGGACCACCCCGACCACCTTCTCGCCGGAGAACAGGGGAACCGCGCAGTACCGCTGCTCCGTCCCCAGCGTGATGCTGCGCCGGGTGGAAAATCCGGTCTTTCCGGAGAGCGCATCCCGGACCTCTGTGTGGGCGGCATGGTTTTCCATGCGGGGAACCTTCGCCGCGCCGACCTCGGAGTCGGCGGCCACCTCCCCCCCGGGGAGAACGACCGTGAGGCGGGTGTCGAGCTCCCGGCCGACCCGGTCCGCCTCCGCGGCGATCCTCCCGCGGTCGGCGGGAGCGCGTTCCAGCAGCGGGCGGAACATCCCGGCCGCCAGCCGGGCCTGGTTCTCGAGGCTCTGGTCGACTTCCTCCGCGGCATACCGCTGGAACTGGAGGTACCCGGCGATTCCGGCGAAGGCGAGGGCGGTCCCCGTGATCACGAAATAGGTGAGGAAGAACTTCGTGGCGATGGAGAGGCGCCTCGCCAAGGTCTCAGCGCTCCCGAAGCCTGTATCCCACGTCCTTGACCGTCTGGATCGCCTCCGCGAGAAAGGGGATCTTCTGGCGGATCCTGGCGACGTGGACGTCCACCGTCCGGTCGGTCACATGGGTCCCTCCCCCCCAGACCTTCTCGAGGATCGCCTCCCGGGTCAGCACCTTTCCCGAGGAGGAGAGGAAGGCCTTGAGGATCCCGAACTCCTTGGAGGTGAGGGTGACGGGCTTTCCCCGGAAGCGGATCTCGTGGCGGGGCACGTCCATCCGGAGATCCCCGTATTCGTGGACCCCTTCCCCCGGCTCATCGGGCGCCGCGAGGGTCCGCCGCAGGACGGCGCGGATCCGGGCCACGACCTCGCGGGGGGAAAACGGCTTGGGGATGTAGTCGTCCGCCCCCAGCTCCAGCCCGACGATCCGGTCCGTCTCGTCCCCCTTGGCGGTGAGCATCACCACGGGGATGTGGGCCGTCCCGGGGCTGCTCCGGATCTTCCGCAGCAGCTCCAGCCCGTCCATCCCGGGGAGGAGGATGTCGAGAAGGACCAGGGCCGGTTTCTCCTCCCGCACCTTCGTCCAGCCGGTCACGCCGTCCGGCGCGGTCGAGGGCGAGAACCCCTCCTTGCGGGTGCAGTGCGCGAGAAGGTCCCGGATCTCCCGGTCGTCTTCCACGATGAGGATCGATCGTCCCAAGGTTTCCTCCGGGGCGAACCCGGAACCATTATATCGAGGATGCCGGGATTTTTCCGTTCTGGGTCTTGAGGTAGGAAGGCGGGACCACGATCCGGAGGGTGACGCCGGTCATCCCTACCCGGACGGGGAGGGGGCCGAGGTAGTCCCCGTCCACCTGGGCCGCGGAGGGGACGCGGCACCTGACGAGCACCGTGTCAACCTCCCGGCACAGGACGTCCGGGGAGGAAAGGTGCGTCCCGCGGAAGGCGGAAAGGGCGAACCGCACGATCGGCCAGCGGCCGGTCCTGCGGAGGGCGACCACGTGCAGGGTGTCCTTCAGGAGGCTGCCTTCCGGGGCCATCGTCACCCCCCCCCCGTACATCCTCCCCCGGAGGACCAGGACCGCCTGCGCCTCCACCCGTTCCTTGTCCGGAAACTCCATCCAGAGGGTCGGCTGTTCCCGGAGGAGGTGCCGCGCCCCGGCGAGGTAGTATGCCCCGATCCCCAGGAGATTCTTCTGGCGGGAGTTCATCCGCTCCAACACCTCGGCGTCGAACCCGGCGGAGGCGACCAGCAGGAAAAACCGGTCGCCGGCCTTGGCGAGGCGGACCTCCACCGTCTCCCCCCCGGACAGGAGCGCGAGACACCCCTCGACCGTCTCCGGGAGACCGACCTCGTCGGCGAAGACGTTCCCGGTGCCGTGCGGGAGCACCGCCAGCCGGGTCGCGCTTCCGGCCAACCCGTTCGCCGCCTCGTTGATCGTACCGTCCCCCCCGACCGCAAGGACGGTGGAAAACCTCTCGTGCGCGGCCTCCCGTGAGAGGAGGAGGGCGTCGCCCGGCCCCGTCGTTTCCCGGACCTCGAAGGAGATTCCGGCTTCGGAGAGGATTTCCTTGGCCCGGGAGATCCGGTTCACCGCCCTGGGGCCGGCCGCCGGGTTGTAGATCACGCGAATCATATCCCGGGATTATAGCTTCGCGGACCGGGGGGAAGTGGGATATCTTCTATCCTATCGTGGAGCGGTTCCGGTTCGACAGAGGCGGAGGATCCCCGGTCGTGGCGGCCCACCGGGGGGCGAGCGACCGGGAGCCGGAGAACTCCCCCGCGGCCTTTTCCCGTTCGGTGGCGGACGGCGCGGACATGATCGAGCTCGACGTCCGGCTCTCCGCGGACGGGGTCCCCGTCGTGCTTCATGACGAGAGGACCGGGCGAACCGCCCGCGAGAACCTCCGGGTGGACCGCTGCGGCTCGGCCCGCCTGCGGAGGGTGCGGCTGAAGAACGGCGAGCCGATCCCCCTTCTGGCGGACGTGCTCGACCTGGTGGGGGGGAAGGTCCCCCTGAACCTCGAGGTGAAGGTCCCGGGCGGCATGGCGGCGGTCCGCCGGGCGCTCGGCGAGGCGAGGTACCCGGGGGAGATCCTCCTCTCCTCCGGCCTGCGGGAGGAATGCGCGGCCGCGCGGTCGCTCCTGCCGGAGATCCCGTGCGGCCTGGTGACCGGCCGGCCTTCCGCCTCGGACATCGCCTTCTGCCTGCGGCACGCCCTCCCGTCGATCCATCCCGATCACCGGCGTCTCACCGTCCTGCGGATCCGCAAGGTGCTCGATTCGGGCCTGCTGCTGTTCCCGTACACGGTGGACGACCCGGATCTCTTCCTCCGGCTGGTCGGATCCGGCGCCCGCGGGGTCTTCTCGAACCGCGCGCAGACCCTGCGGGCGGCCTGGCGCGAGAGGAACCGTGGGGGCGGTTGACCGGCCGGTCGACCTGGCGATTCTCGGCGGCGGCATCACCGGGTCCGCCGTGGCCAGGGACGCTTCCCTGCGGGGACTTTCCGCCGCCCTCTTCGAGCAGGGGGATTTCTCCTCGGGGACGACCTCGCGCAGCTCCCGCCTGATCCACGGCGGGCTTCGGTACCTGGAGGGGCTTCATTTCGGGCTCGTCCGTGAGTCGCTTCGGGAGCGGGACTGGATCCACCGACGCCTGACCCACCTGCTTCGCCCCGTTCCGGTCCTGATTCCCGTCTACCGGGGAGACGGCCGGGGGATGCTCCGTGTCCGGGCCGGGATGTTCCTGTACGGCCTGCTGGCCCGCCGGACGGCGCTTCCCCGCCCCGGAACGGTATCCGCCGCCGCCGCGATCGAACGCGTCCCCGGCCTGCGCCCGGAAGGGCTTGCCGGGGGGGCGGTCTTCCACGACTACCGGATTCCGGTTCCCGAGAGGCTGGTCTTCGAGAATCTGCTCTCCGCGGTGGAGGCCGGCCGCAAGGGCGGTGGATCCCGGGTGACCGTGCGCAACCATGCCACGGTGGAGGGGATCGCCTGCTCGGAGGGGATCTTCCGCTTGCGGGTCCGCGACCGCCGTACGGGGAACACGGAAACCGTTTCGGCGCGGGTCGTGATCAACGCGACCGGAC
>MGPV01000045.1:9981-17045 GCA_001797615.1 Deltaproteobacteria bacterium GWC2_65_14 | reverse complement strand
AGCGGAGATAAAAAGAATGAACCGGGGGCGGAGGGCGGGCGAAGCGAAGCCCCCCTCCGAGGCGGCGAAGCCATTGCCGGGCGCACTCTCAACGGGGCGCATCCGGGAGAGGGTCAGACCATCAGGTTGTAGGGGTCGACGTCCGCCTCCATCCGGACCCCCGCCTTGCCGGCGAACTCGCGCAGGGGGCGCAGCAGCCCGGGGAAGAAATCGCCGACGGGAAAGCGGGGGGGCATCTTCAGGAGGATCTGGTAGCGGTACTTCCGTTTGACGAACGGGATGGGAGAGGGGGCGGGACCCAGGAGCCGGATTCCCTCCTTCGCCACCGGATCTGCGAGCGCCGCGGCGATCTCCTCCGCGGCCTCCCGAACCCGCTCCTGCCGGCTCCCCCAGAGCCTGAGCAGCAGCATCCGGCCGTAGGGGGGGTATCCGAGCGCCTCCCGCTCGGAGAGCTCCGCCTCCATGAACCCGCGGAAATCGTGCTCCGCCGCCTTGCGGATGCAGACATGCTCCGGCGAAAGGGTCTGCAGGATCACCTTCCCCGGGCGGCTCCCCCGCCCTGCGCGCCCCGAAACCTGGGTGAGGAGCTGGAAGGTCCGCTCGGCCGACCGGAAATCCGGGAAGGAGAGGGAAAGATCGGCCAGCAGGACGCCGACGAAGGTCACCTCGGGGAAATCGTGCCCCTTGGCGATGACCTGCGTCCCGACCAGGATGTCGACCTCCCCCCGCGCCATCCGCGACAGCACCTCTCCGTACACCCCCTTTTTCCTTCCCAGGTCGGAGTCGAGCCGCTCCACCCGGGCATCCGCCCACCGCTTCCCGGCCCAGGCGACGAGACGCTCCGTGCCGATCCCGACCTGCACCACCTTGTGACCCCCGCACCCGGGGCACTCCTCCGGGGGGGATTTCCTCGCGTCGCAGTAGTGGCACAGCAGCGCCCCGTCCTGCCGGTGAAAGGTCATGGAGACCTGGCAGTTATTGCACTGGACGGTGGTCCCACAGTCGAGGCAGGTCAGCGCCGGTGCGTAGCCTCGGCGGTTCAGGAAGAGCATCGCCTTCTCCCTGCGCAGGAGGGTCTCCTCGACGGCGGCCTCCAGCTCCGCGGAAAAATACCGGTCGGCCCCGCGCCGTCCCGCCTGGCTCCGCAGGTCGACGACGGAGATCTCCGGGAGCCCCCGGGCCCCGATCCGCTCGGGGAGGGAGAGCATCGTCGCCTCTCCGGTCCGCGTCAGATGGATCGCCTCGGCGGACGGGGTGGCCGAGCCCAGCAGGACCACCGCATCCTCCATCCTCCCCCGCAGGAGAGCCAGGTCCCGCGCCTGGTACCGGATCCCCTCCTCCTGCTTGTAGGCGGTGTCGTGCTCCTCGTCGACGATGAACAGCCCCGGCGAGGCGAAGGGGGAGAAGACCGCGGAGCGCGCCCCGATGGAGAGGAAGACCTCCCCCGCGCGCACCCTCCTCCACTGGGCCGTCCGCTCCGCGGGAGAGAGCCCGCTGTGGAGCACGGCCACGCCGTCGCCGAACCGGGCACGCACGCGCCCGAGCAGCTGCGGGGTCAGCGAGATTTCGGGAACCAGGTAGACCGCCTGCCTCCCGGCCGCACGGACCTGCTCGATCGCCCTCAGGTACACCTCGGTCTTCCCGGAGCCGGTGATCCCGTGCAGGACGAACACCGACGATGCCCTTGAGGCGACCGCCACGCCGATCCTTGCGAGAGCCGCCTCCTGGGGAAGCGTCGGCGTGAAGCCTCCCGGGGAAGCGGGAATCTGGGCGGCGGTCAGCCCCACCGGCTTCTCCCGGACGGTGGCGGACAGGATCCCCCTGGCCGCCAATCGGCGGGCGACGTCCCCCCCTCCGGAGATCCGCGCCGACAGGTCGGCGGAAGCGATCTCTTCCGCCTCCAGGACCAGCGAATAGACCTTCCTCTGCTTCGGGGTAAGGGCCGCGTCCGGATTCCCGTTCGCGGGGCGGAAGACGGTCTCCGTGCGGGGGGAGGGAGGCGAATCCCGACGGGAGAGCCCCCGGGGAAGCGCCGCCCGGAGCATCTCGCCGGCCGGCGCGAGGCACTCCCGCGCGGCCGCGAGCAGGAAGGCCAGGTGGCCCGGGGGGATGTAGGGCTCCTCGTCGAGGAAGTCCAGAACCTCCTTCGCCTCCCGCTCGCCCAGGGAGGCCCCGTCCGAGAGCGCCGTGACCAGACCCGTGACCCTGCGGGCCCCGAAGGGGACCAGCGCCCGGACTCCCACCTTGGCGCGCGCCTCCCCGCCGGCCGGAACCCGGTAGGTGAACGGATGGTCGATCGGAAGCGGCACCGCCACTTCCACGAAGACCGCGGGTCGAGGGGGACTGTTCATCTCTCCCCGATTCTACCGGAGTAGCCGGCGGCCGGTAAGTGCCCCCAAGGAGGAGGCGCCGTATTCATGCGCCCTCACGACGGGGCGCACAATACAGCGGAGCAAGCCGAGGCGGCGGAGCCCGTATCGGGCGCCACCGCGACGGGGCGCACAATACAGCGGAGCCAGCCGAAGGAGGGGGGATGAGCGGAGATAAAAGGAATGATCCGCTGGCGGAGGGCGGGCGAAGCGAAGCCCCCCTCCGAGGCGGCGGAGCTGGCCCCGTGCGCCCTCCCGAGGGGGTACGCTCCAGTTGCGGATGCCGCAGCGGGACCCATCCATGCGGGGGGATTTGTTTGACAGGGGCGGACGGATCGTGGAAAATGGGAACTTCAAAGGTGGGGGAGTAGCTCAGCTGGGAGAGCACCACGTTCGCAACGTGGGGGTCGAGGGTTCAATCCCCTTCTCCTCCACCATCCTTCGAAAATCCCGAAATCACGCCAGGCCGGGGGTTCCGCCCGTGATGCGCCTCGTCCCGAGGGCGCCTGCAACTGCGGCACCCGTCAGCCGGGGACCCGCAGCGATGCGGGGGGGGTCGACGAGGCGGCGGGGACATTCCTGGTTTCCTCGGGATGCGGGAGAGGAGTGTCCCCACCACACGGCAGCGAGCGGGCGCAGATCGCGAGCGTAGCCGAGAGGACTCCCCCCGCGAGCCAGGGGCCCCGGAAGGCCGGTTTTCGGGGTATAGCAAACCATCCCCCTCCGGATATAGCCTTTCGAACGGTGGAGGAAAATCCTCATGGTATTCCATCGATTTTCTGTTGACATCCCGGTTTCGTTTTCATAAAATTCGGTTAGATTACTAAACGGAGGGTTTAAAAAACATTCACGTGATCGAGATCGGCGCCCGGATCAAGCACCTCCGGCAGATCAACGGACTCGCGCAGGCCGACCTGGCGGAGCGCGCGGGGCTGACGAAGGGGGCGATCTCCCAGATCGAGCGGGACCTGACCTCCCCTTCCGTCGCCAACTTCCTGGAGATCCTTTCCGCCCTGAACGAAACCCCCTCCTCATTCTTTGCCGACGACGACGAGGAAAAGGTCCTGTTCCGCAGAAACGAGGCCCTTCCCTCCGACGTCACCGGGTACCAGTCCTTCGAGACGCTGCTGACGAAGAGCCGGTACCGGAACATCGTGACCTACCAGGCCTCGATCCGGCCGGGCCGGGAAGCCCTCCCCGAGCCGGCCCACGAGGGGGAGAACTACGTGTTCGTCCTCTCGGGGAGGCTCGGCCTGCGGCTGGGAAGAACCGCCTACGTGGCGCGCAGGGGGGAGAGTCTCTATTTCCGGGCCGAGCAGGAGTACTCATTCTCCAACAAGGGGAAGACCGAGGTCGACTTCCTCTGGGTAAAGGCGAGCGGGCGATAATCCGATGAAGAACCAGGGAAACGAACCTATCCGACGGAACGTTGCGAGGAGGACCATGGACAGAATCTCCGGTGAAGAACCGGCCCCGTTGAGTAGCACCGGCCACACGACGAATCCCGTCGGTCTGCCGTGGCCACAGGTTACCCGGGAAGAATGGAACGACTACCGCTGGCAGCTCTCCCACCGGATCACCTCGATCCGGGAGCTCTCGGGACTGCGCTACTTCTCCCGAGAGGAAACGGACCTCCTCCAGCGCGTCACCGAGAGCTACCGCCTCTCGATCACCCCCTACTACCTGTCGCTCATCCGCCTGGACGATCCCGAAGACCCGATCGGCCGGCAGGCGTTCCCCTCCCCCGAGGAATACTTCGGGATGGACACCGGCGAGGACGACCCCCTCGAGGAGGAGAAGGACATGCCGGTGCCGGGGCTCACCCACCGGTACCCCGACCGCTGCCTGATGGTGGTGAGCAGCTTCTGCTCCATGTACTGCCGGCACTGCACCCGCAAACGGATCTGGGCGCTGGGGGAGAGCCCGAAGACCGAGTTCGAGCTGAACAAGATGTTCAGCTACATCCGCCGGCACGACGAGATCCGGGACGTCATCGTCTCCGGCGGCGATCCGCTGACGCTTCCCACGTCGCGGATCGAATTCATCCTCAAGAGTCTTCGGAAGATCCCGCACGTGGAGATCATCCGGATCGGCACCCGGGTCCCGGTCGTTCTCCCGATGCGGATCGACGACGAGCTGTGCGCGGTGCTCGAGAAGTACGGCCCGATCTGGGTGAACACCCAGTTCAACCACCCCCGCGAGGTCACCGCCGAGGCCCGGAAGGCCTGCGACCGCCTCCTGCGGGCCGGGGTCCCGGTGAACAACCAGTCGGTCCTCCTGAGGGGGGTCAACGACCACCCGGAGATCATCCGCAGGCTGAACACGCAGCTGCTCAAGGCGAAGGTCCGCCCCTACTACCTGTTCCAGTGCGACATGGTGCGCGGGCTCGAGCACTTCCGGACGCGGCTGTCCAAGGGAATCGAGATCATGGAGGCGCTCCGGGGACACACTTCCGGGCTCGCCATCCCCTCGTTCGTGGTCGACGCCCCCGGCGGCGGCGGCAAGATCCCGCTCATGCCGAACTACATCATCTCCATGGGGGAGACCCGGACCGTCCTGCGGAACTACGAGGGGATCCTCGTCGGCTACGAGGAACCGCAGAACGACGGCCGCCCGTCGGCCCGGCCCGACAGCGATCCTCCGGTCGGACGGCCGGACGTGTACCGCCTGCTCCGGGGGGACCTGAAGGCGCTGATCCCCTCCGGGAACGAGCGGATGGCCAGGAGAAGGAGACGGTGCGAATCGGGCTCGCCTACAACGTAAAGCCCGCCGATCCTCCCGCGCATCTGCCGGAGGACGCCTTCGAGGAATACGACTCCGAGGCGACGGTCGGACATATCCGGGAGGGGCTCGCCTCCCTGGGGCACGAGGTGATCCTTCTGGAAGCGGGCCCGCCGATCATCGACCGGCTGCGGGAGTCGCGTCCCGACATCGTGTTCAACATCGCGGAAGGGGAGTGGGGGCGTTGCCGGGAAGCGCACCTTCCCGCCCTCCTGGAGATGCTCGGGATCCCCTACGTGGGATCCGACCCTCTCACCCTCTGCGTGACCCTCGACAAGCCGGTGGCGAAGCGCATCGTGGCTTCGGAGGGATACCCCACTCCGCGGTTTCAGCAGTGCGCCTCCCCGGAAGAACTGGACGAGGGCGCCCTTTCCTTCCCCGTCATCGTCAAGCCCGCCTTCGAGGGATCGAGCAAGGGAGTCCGCCTCGCCTCCCGCGCCACCTCGCCTGCGGAAGCGAAGACGATGATCCGGTTCGTCACCGGAACCTACGGGCAGGAGGCGCTCGTGGAGGAGTTCGTCCCGGGCCCCGAGGTGACGGTGGGGCTCGTGGGGAACGGAACGCCCCGGGTGATCGGCATGATGGAGATCCGGCCGACGAAGGTCCGGAGCGAGGAGTTCGTCTACTCCCTCGAAGTGAAGCGGGACTGGGAGCGCCAGGTCGAGTATCTGTGCCCCCCCTCCCTGCCGGAAGGCACCGCCGCGGAGATCGGGCGGTGCGCCGTCGGGATCTCCCGGCTTCTGGGCTGCCGCGACTTCAGCCGGATCGATTTCCGGGTCGATCTTCGCGGGGTGCCGCAATTCCTCGAGTGCAACCCGCTCCCCGGCCTCTCGCCGGGGTACGGGGACCTTCCGATCATGGCGGACCGGATGGGGATCCCTTACGTCGCCCTGCTGTCGGACATCCTCTCCTGCGCGCTCGCCCGCCTCGGGATGGTGCCGGCATGACCCCCCCGGGACTGCCCCCGAAGCGGGTCGCGGTCCTCTTCACCCCGGTGGAGGAAACGCTCCGGGGTACCCACGAAAAGATGTTCGAGGAGATGAACCTCGCGGTGAGCGCCCGGCAGGTTCTGGACGCGCTGGCCTCGGGAGGCCACGCCGTCCGGAAGTTCGCCTTCGGGAAGGATCCCTCCGTGCTCGCTTCGGCGCTCCGGGACTTCCACACCGATGTGGTCTTCAACCTGAGCGAGTGCCCGATGGACTCGGCGCAGAAGGAGCCGCACGGCGCCGCCTTCCTCGAGCTGCTCGGCCTCCCCTACACCGGAAACAGCCCGATGCCCCTTTCGATCTGCAACAACAAGGCACTCACCAAGCATCTGCTCTCCGCCTTCGGGATCCCGACCCCCCCCTTCCGGCTCTACGCTTCCGCACGGAACGGCCGGCCGGGGCTCCGCTTCCCCCTGATCGTGAAGCCGGCCTGCGAGGACGGATCGGCCGGGATCACGGAGGAGAGCGTGGTGGACGACGCGCGCAGCCTCCGGAAGAGAATCGGGCACGTGATCGAGAAATACCGGCAGGAGGCGCTGGTCGAGGAGTACGTCGGCGGGCGGGAGTTCAACGCGGCGGTCCTGGGGAACGGATCCCGGGAGGATCCCTACCGGATTCTGCCCCCGGCGGAGCTCGTCTACCGGAGCAGGAGGTGGCGCGTCTGCTCCTTCGAGTCGAAGTGGGACGCGATGCATCCGGCCTACTCGGAGATCGCCGCCGAATGCCCCGCCCGGATCCCGGAGGCGCTGAAAAACAGGCTCTGCCGGATGGCCCTGGCCTGCGCCCGCACGTTTCAGCTCCGCGGATATTCCCGGGTCGACTTCCGGATGGGCCGGGGCGGGAAGCTCTACGTCCTCGAGGTGAACCCGAACCCCGACATCTCGGCCGACGCGGGGCTCGCCCGGGCCTCCCTGGCGGCCGGGCTTTC
>MGPV01000045.1:0-9929 GCA_001797615.1 Deltaproteobacteria bacterium GWC2_65_14 | reverse complement strand
CGATGAACGCCGCCATCCGGCCGATCCGGGAGAGCGACCGCGAGGCGATCCGCGCGCTGATCGGGAACACGAACGCCTTCAAGCCCCACGAGGTGGACGTCGCCATGGAGCTGGTCGACGCCGCCCTGACCCGGCCGGAACAGGACGACTACCACCCCTACGTCCTGGTGGAGGAGGACGGCACCATCGTCTCCTACGCCTGCTTCGGGAAGAACCCGATGACCGCCGCCACCTGGGATCTCTACTGGCTGGCGACGCGGACCGACCGGATGGGAACGGGATACGGCCGGAAGATCGTCCGGTTCGTGGAGGAGGAGGTCCGGCGGCGGGGAGGGCGCCTCCTCGTCATCGAGACCTCCTCGAAGGAATCCTACGGCGGCACGAGAACCTTCTACGAGAAGATCGGCTGCACCCTCGCCGCGCAGCTCCCCGACTACTACGACCGGGGCGACGACAAGCTGATCTACCTGATCCGTCTCGGATAGCCGCCGTTTACCCGCCGAAGATCCGGCCGATCATCGACTTCTCCATCCGGCCGACCGCTTCCAGCTCCCCCGGGTCGAGCCAGACCCCCTCGCACCCGGAGCACTTGTCCACCTTGATGCTCTTGTAGTCGATCTCGACCAGGTCCATGCCGCATTTGGGGCACTTCATGAAGTGGAGCTCCCGAAGAGTTTCCTTCTCTTCCTGCGCCAGGGCCTGCTGTTTCTCCCGCTCCAGCTTCTTCCGCCGCTCGTACTCGATCCGGGCGAAATATTCCTGTTCGCTTTCGCTCGGCTTCCGGGTCATGGTCCGATTCCTCCTGTGATATAGGTTTTCTTCTCAGACTTCGAAGGATTCCCCCGTCTCAATATACCAGACAAACCCGCGGACGGTGACCTTCCACGCCGCGGAGAGGATCTCCGCATACCCGCGGACCTGTTCCCTGTATGTCTCCTCCTCCGCCGCCTCCCGCCTCCCGGTCTTGTAGTCGATCACCCAGCACTCCGGGCCCTCCCGATCCCCGTCCGAAGCCGTCCCCGCCGGGAAGCGCACCACCAGGTCCGCCCGCTCCTCCCGCGACCATCCGCCCCGGAAGGAGAGCAGCGGGAGCTCGGTCCCCGCCGGGACGGAGCGGCAAAGGTCCCTGTAGAGCCGGGAGGCCGGAATCGCCTCGCGGATCGCGTCCCACCGGGATTCCTCCCCCTCTTCCCGGGGAAAGGGCGGCCAGCCCGCCGGCGGCCACGGGGAGACGACCGGAGGCGCGGCCTCGAGCGCCCGGTGGACCCTCTCCCCGAACCGCCTTCCGGCCGCCCGGTCGGAAAACTCCCGGAGCGTGACCGTCGTGGAAACCGGAAGGGGAGTCTCCGGACCGGTGGAAACCGGCTCCACGTCGGGGAACGACCTTTCGGGAGGGACCTCGGCGGGGAGCTCCTCCGGAAGAGGAGACGCCACCTCCACCCGGAGGAATTCCCCCTCCCGCCCGTCCGGGGCATCCTCCGCGGGGAAGAGAAGCCGCTCTCCCGGGAGCCCGGTGACCGCGCAGCGCGCCTCCCCCCCGGAGCGCGCCCGGGAAAGCCCGGCATGCAGCGAATCCCGCAGCGCGCTCCCCCGCCCCGTCGCCCCCTCCACCAGGAAGAGCCGGTCCTTCGCGCGGGTGGCCGCCACATAGAGAAGCCGCTTCTCCTCGGCTTCCTCCTTCATCGCCTCCCACCGCTCGAAGGGGATCGTCCCGCCTCCGAGGGGGACCTGCCGGAAGGCCGAGTAGCTCCGGACTCCCGGGAAGATCACCGCGGAGATCCCCCGGACCCGGTCCACCCGCAGCCCCTCCGGCGGCCGCCTTCTCCCGCGCGAGAGGCTGGCCAGGATCACGATCGGAAACTCCAGCCCCTTGGAGAGGTGGATCGTGGAGATCCGGACCGCGTCCTCCCCCTCCTCGAAGGGGGGAACCTCGTGCTCCGGAGTTTCGGTGTCGGTCTTCCGGCGGATCTCGGCGAGAAAGCCCTTGAGGGATCCGCGCCCCCCCCATTCGAACGCGAAGGCCAGCTCCCGCGCCTTGACGAGATTCTGCAGGATCCTCTCCCCTTCGGGGAGGCGCGCCGCGACAAACTCCACCCCGGTCTCCCGGTACAGCTCCGCGACCAGGGTGGAAAGGGAGGCCCTTCCCCTGCGTGCGGAGAGCCGCTCGAGCAGCGACTGGGCATCCTCGACGCGCGGGGAACCGGGCAGGCCGCCCCCGGTGAACGTTGGAAGGATCTCCTCGTCGGACAGCCCGAAGAAGATCGTCTTCAGGGCCGCGTACCGGGCGGCCGGATCGGCCGGCGCATCGATCGCGGAGAGCGCCATCCGCAGATCCTGCACCTCCTGCCTCGCGTAGAACCCCCTCCGGGAGGGAACCACGAAGGGGATCCCCGCCCGGTCCAGGGCCGCCCGGTAGGAGGCGAGCAGCGCCCCCCCGGGGTCCGACCGGTAGAGCACCCCGATGTCGCGGTAGGAGGCCGGCCGCTCCGGCTCCCCCGCATTTCCCCCGACGGACACCCGGTCGACCGCCTTCCGGATCAGCGCGCAGAGAAACTCCGGCTCGGGAACCTCTTCCCCCAGGGAAAACAGGGTCGCCGGAGAGCCCTCCCCGGGATCCTCGCGGGTGGCGGCGACCGGCAGGTAGGACGGGGAGAAATCCTCCCGCCCCGCGAGAATGCCCCGGAAGAGCCCGTTGACGGCGGCGATCAGGTCGGGGCGGCTCCGGAAGTTGCGGCCGAGCGCGACCGCCTCCCCTCCCCCGGCGACCATCGATTCCCGAAAGCTCCTGTAGACCTGGATGTCCGCCCTGCGGAACCCGTAGATCGACTGCTTCGGGTCCCCCACCACGAAAAGGCGGCCGGGGAAGGGGACGGCGGAGGAAAGCGCCTCGAGCACTCCGGCCTGGAGCGGGTCGGTGTCCTGGAACTCGTCGACGAAGATGTGCAGGAACCTCTCCGCGACCCGGCGCGCCACCGCGCGGTTCCCGCACAGCAGCCCGTGCGCCCGGAGCAGCAGGTCCAGGAAGTCGATCCGGCCCGCCTTGGCCCTTTCGTACTCCCGCAGCGCAAGGATCGAGCGCGCCACGAGGAACCGGGCGGCCGCATCCCCGGCGGGAACCTCCGACAGCTCTTCCCAGAAGGTCTTGAGTTCGTCCCGGGCGGAGGCCAGCGTGAACCCCGGGGGGTGGGGGAACCCCTTGCGGCTTTTCGTCCGGTCGGCCCGGAATCCGAAGGCACGGGATCCCTCCGCGGAGAGGGACACGGCGGCGGACAGATCGTTCCGGGACACCGCCTCCCACCCGGAGGAGAGGATCCGCAGCGCCTCCTCGAAGGCGGGCACCATCTCGTGCTCCCGGTCGACGATCCCCTCGACGAAGGCCCGGAACCAGTCGACCGGCGCGGCGAACCGGGCCCGGAGGTGGACCAGGAGGTCGTCCGGCGTCCCGAAGTCGAGGGCGCCCTCCCGGAGCAGGTCCCGGTGGTCCAGGCAGAGCCGCCGGATCATCCCGAAGACCGCGTCGTGGGAGGGAGAGCGGGAGAGCACCTGTTCCCACATCGGGTCGGCCTCCGGGCGGCCGAACTCGGAGCGGAGGAACCGGCGGAAGGCGTCGTCCCAGGCGTCCGCCGCGGCCGCGTCGGCGAGCACCTCGAACCGGGGGTCGACCCCCGCCTCCGCGGGAAAGGAGAGCAGGAGGCGCCGGCAGAAGGAGTGGAAGGTCGTGACCGAAAGGCGCCCGACCCCGTCGGCCATCTCTCCCGCGCGCAGCAGAAGATCCTCCGGGGTCCCGTACACCCCTTCCGGAAGGCGCAGGAGAGGATGCGCGGCCCGGATCCTCCCTTCCGCCTCCTCCAGGCTCCCGGACGACCGGCAGTCGGACAGCAGGAGCTCCCACCCCGCCACGATCCGCGACCGCATCTCGGCGGCCGCCTTGTCGGTGAACGTGAGCAGCAGGACCCGGTCGGTCGAAAGGTCCGGTTTCGCCAGGAAGAGGTTGGTCACCCTCGCGATGAGGGTCGCCGTCTTCCCCGTCCCCGCGGAGGCGTCCAGCGCCATGTCGCGGGAGAACTCCGTGACCGCCCGCAGCCGATCCAGGTCCATCCTATTCCCCCCTCGGGGGCCGGAACCGCGCGACCCGGCGGAAGGCGGGATCGGTCGCCAGCCGCCCGGCGAGCGCCTCGGCCTCCCGCCGGGTCCCCGTGAACGCCGGGGAGACGCGGCAGGGATCCCGGTAGGGGCAGGAGTCGCAATACCGGGGAGGGGCCTTCCCGGCGAAGGAGAACCGGTGGTGGGGAAGGGGGGGGAAATACCCCTCGGAGAGCAGCTCCGTCCATGCCCGGAGGGTCCCGGCCCATTCCTCCCGGACCTTCTCCCACCCCGGGCCGTCCAGCGTCACCTCGCGCACCTCCCGCTTCAGGAAGAGGAGGGTCGCCCTCACGTCGGGGGAAAGGGTCCGCGCGAATTCCAGATAGACCGGGATCTGGTGGGAAAGGCCGCACCGGATCCTCTCCAGCGGGATCTTTTCGTTCTTCCCGTCCCGGTACTTGTAGTCGACGATCGCGGCCTCCCCCCGCGGCCCCCGGTCGATCCGGTCGACCCTTCCGCGGAAGGGAGGCAGCCCCTCTCCGCCCGGCGTCACGAACCGCCGCTCGACCGCCTCGACCCGGGTTCCCCCGGATGAATCCGCCCTCCCCCGCTCCCACGAGACGAACGACCCGACGTCGGCCTCGATCTCCCGGCACCGGATCCGGTAGAGCCCGGGGAGCCCCGTCGGATTCCCGCGTGCGAACCGGGAGAAGGCCTTGGCGGAAGCCGGTCCCGGGTCCGGCCATCCCCCCCCTCTCCCGGCCTCTTCGCCCAGGCTGCGGAGAACGTCGTGCAGGATCCTCCCCTCCTCCGCCGGCGTCAGGGAGAAGATCTCCTCGGGATCCTCGACCGGGACGATTCCGGCCATGCGGTGCAGAAAGAACCGGTAGGGACAGGCGGCCAGCTCGTCCAGCGCGGAGGCGCTGAAGGCGTCCGGAGGGGGAATCCGGCGCCAGGCGTCCGGAAAGAGGGCGAGCCCCCGTTCCCTTCCGGCGAGGGCGGCCAGGGCCGGCGCGATCCGGCGCCACGGGATTCCCTCCGGATCGCCCTCGGGCGCGAGCCCGCTTCGCCATCGGGCCAGCGCCTTCTCCTTCCCGCTCAGGGGAGCGGGCCCCTCCAGCGCAGCCAGGGGGGACCGGGGAAGTTCGAGAAGGGGGGCGCCGGACCGTTTCGCCCACCCTTCGGAGAACACGCCGGGACCGGCGAACCGGGACAACAGCAGCAGGAGATAACGGGAGGGTCTTCGGGCATTCCCCGACGCGTCGGCGCGCAGCACACCGTGGGCGATCTCCTCCCGGGCCGAGGCGGACGGCAGGGAGAACAGCAGCTTCTCCTCGGCCGCGTTCCTCCTCCGGAGGGAGAGGGCGTCGGGCAGATCCGGGCGGCGCAGAAGGCGGTTCAACTCCTCCCGGTCCTCGTCGGGAAGGAGGGGATCCTCCTCGAGCTGCGCCGGAACGAGCTCCTCGTTCACGGAGAGAAAGAGGATCCGGTCGGCGGTCACCCCGCGCAGGGAGAGGAGATCCCCCGCGACGACCGCGCCGGGAACGCGCATCCCTCCCCGCTCCCCGAGGAAGAGACGCTGCTCGGAAAGCAGGGTGAAAAACCAGGGAAGCGCCCCTTCCGGAGGCGGCCAGGGGACCTCGCCCGGCGGGATCCTCCCAATGTCGCCGAGCAGCTCCAGCAGGGCTAAGCATGCGCGACGATCCCGCTCGGCCTCCGCCGTCCCGTCGTCCGGGATCCGGAACTCCCCCAGCAGAAGGTCGCGGACCGCCGCCGCGAACCCGGCGTACCCGCGCGCCTCGTGGTACGGGCGGAGGATCTCCCGCAGCGACCGGACCTCCTCCCGGAGAAGGGCCATCTGGATCCGGTGCTCCTCCCGCTCCTCCCCCTCTTCCTCCTCCCGGCGGTCCGGGACGGCCATGCGGGTTTCCCAGTCGTCGCCGCCGACCACCAGCCGCTCCCGGGTCCAGACCTCCCACAGGTCCGGACGCGGCGCCGGCCCGGTTTCCTCTTCCCGCCTGCGCCGGTACGGGGAGGAGAGGATCTCGATCACCGCCCGACGGGGAAAATTCTCCTGCGCAGACTCGAGCATCCGGACCAGCAGCTGCACGGGAGGAGTCGATGCGAGCGGGACGTGCAGCCTCCCCGCCGCCCGGATCCCGTACTCGGCCGCGATTCGCTCCCAGATGGGGACCGCCTCCTCCGCGAAGCGGCGGGAGACCAGCAGGATCTCCCCCTCCGGGTCGGCGTCGAGCCAGCGGCGGACCGTGCGGGCCGCGAGCCGGATCTCCCCCTCCTCGTGGGGGGCGGAAAGGATCGAAAACGGGACCGGCACGGGGGGGTCCGCGGGCGGTCCCGGGGAAAAGAGATTCTCCCGCACCGCCCGGACATCGGGGGAGGCGGCATCCTCGAGGAGGGTCACGTTCCCCTCGAAGGCGCGCAGCAGGCGGTCCCAGCTCCTTGCGGCATAGGCGAAGGCGGGGTCGAGAACACCGTCCCCGGAAAAGGTGCCCGGGAAGTAGATCTCGTCCAGCAGGCCGCTCGAGAGCAGCGCGTCGACGAGCGTCCACTGGAGGCGGGTGAAGTCGTAGAACCCGTAGAGCGTCACGCGGAAGGGGTAGCCCGGCTGCTCGAACCCGGCGACCGCCTCCTGGAAGATCCTGCGGCGGGTCATTCCCCCCAGCGCGCGGACCTTCCGCTCCACCGCGGCGGCCAGCCTCCGCCACTCGGCCCAGCGCGCCGCCTTCTCCGCCCTCCCCTCCGCAAGCGCCTTGCGCTGCCCGGCCCGGAGGGACCCGTCGCCGACCCACCCCTCCTCCAGGTCGCTCAGCGTCCGGGAAAGGGCGGGGAGAAACCCCCGGGTCGTGGAGATCCCCGTGAAGTCGCCGCCGCCGTCCCCGTAGGTCTCCCGGACGGCCGCCGACAGCGCGGCGGCGTACCGGGCCGGGGGAAGCTCCTCCAGGAAGAGCCCCCGGTGCTTCAGGAGCCGCAGGGCGAAATCGTAGAGCGTCAGGATGGAGGCGCCCGCGGCGCTCCCCTCCCACCGGGAGGCCAGCCGGCGCAGCAGGTGCTCCCGAAGCTCGTTGGAGGGGACGAGCAGGACATGCTCGGTCCCCGGATCCCGGCCGAACTCCGCCGGAATCCGGGACAACAGCGCATTCTCCAGGGCGGGGAAGGGGCCCGCGCAGAGGCGGGATAGGGCCGTCTTCGGATCGGGCATGCTTTCCATTGTAATCGTTCCTCCCCCGTCGGAATATGGTTGCAGCGGGAGGATCGGATGACGGACGACTCCGGGACACGGAAAGCCAGGGAAGTGTTCGGGCCCGTGGCGAGGCGGTACCGGGAGAGCGCCGACCATGTCGACGCCGACGACCGGGAGATCCTGCTCTCCCGGCTTGCGCTCCACCCCTCCCTCATCGCGCTCGACGTGGCCACCGGCGGGGGACACACCGCGGTCCATCTCTGCAGGCGGATCCGGCGGGTGGTCGCCTCCGACCTCACCCCCGAGATGCTCCGGGAAGCGCGGGGGCTGGCCGCCGAGCGGAGCTGCGGGAACCTCCTGTTCGCCGCGGCGGACGCCCAGGAGCTCCCCTTCCGGACCGGCGCCTTCGACCGGGTCCTCTGCCGGATCGCCCCCCACCACTTCCCGGATATCCGGGCCGCGATCCGGGAGATCGTCCGCGTCACGATCCCGGGCGGACTGGTCGGGATCATCGACAGCGTGGTCCCGGACTACCCGGCCCTGGACGCCTTCCTGAACGGGATCGAGCGGGTCCGCGACCCGTCCCACGTGCGCAGCTACCGGATCGAGGAGTGGGTGACCTTTCTCCAGGACGCCGGTCTATCCCTCGCCCATGTCTCCGCCGCCTGGAAGGAGCACCCATTCCCCGAATGGGTCGCCCGCACCGGACGGCCGCCGGTAGTCCGTCAGCAGGTGGAGGAGATGTTCCTCACCGCCTTCCCCCGGGCGAAGGAGTATTTCCGGGTCCGGGTCGAGAACGGACGGGTCGCCGCCTACTCCGACGAGAAGGGGATCTTCGTCGGGAAGAAGCCCTGACTCCGCCGGTATCGGCTCCGCAGCCTCCTCCTTCGCTGCTCACGCTGCTACGGAGGACAAGTCGGAGGGGGGCTTCGTTCATGGCTCGCCGTGCGATTCACCCGCACGGCTGCGCTTTGGGTCCTCATGTTGCATGAAGGAAGGGATATGAAGGGAATCGCCGAAAGCGCTTGGCCGAAAGTACCCGGATGCAGACCGCGCTTGGGGATGGCAATGGGTTTTTCCGGCGCATCGGCAGTACAAGGATTCCGAAACCGGGCCCCGGCATCGGCACCACCTCGACGAAACCGTCCTTCAACGTGCCGTGAAGGAAGCGGCAAGGCTGGCCGACGTCAAGAAGCACGCCACATGCCATACCTTGCGGCATAATTTCGCGACCCATCTCCTCGAAGACGGATACGACATCCGGACGATCCAGGAACTGCTGGGTCACCGGGACGTCAGCACCACGATGATCTACACCCACGTCCTCAACCGGGGCGGTCGCTGTGTCCGAAGCCCGATGGACGTCCTGCGCCAAAGCCCTTCGCTGCCTATAACCTCACTCAATACCCTGCTCCCCCACCGCCCATCACCCCAACCCCCCTCACCCCGCTCTCCCCAACTCTGCGGACTCATGCAGATTCCAGACTTGCAGAAAATCCTCCTGATATAAATAGACTTCCAAATAGAACCCCAACAACCCCTACAAACACGGCTTTGGCGAAAAGTCCATTTTCTATGGCGCCCGTTCCTCAAGGATCCCCAAGACGATCATGTACTGGAACTGGCCGTGGAGTCCGGGAGTGATTTCATCGTGACACATAACGTTCGTGGTTTTTCAGGGGTAGACCAGTTCGGTATTCGTGTCGTAACACCCAAAAAGTTTCTCCGAGTGATAGGAGGTTTGCCATGAGCACGATTAGTCTGCGTCTCCCGGCATCGCTTCACAAGAGTGTTCGGGAGTTGGCCAAGAAGGAAGACATTTCAATCAACCAGCTCATTACGACGGCACTGGCAGAAAAACTGTCGGCCCTGATGACGGTGGAGCATCTGGAGGAACGCGCCAAGCGTGGAAACCGTCGGAAGTTCGAGCGCGCGATGGCGAAGGTGCGAGAAGTGAAGTCCGATGATTATGACGAGTTGTGAAGCCTAACATCAACGGCTTGAAGCTGACGGCTCGCCTGTTTCTCGTTGAGCGCCCGCGGCTTAGCCCGAGCGTTGATATGGAATGACCGGTCAACCGATTTTTTGATCTTTGTCTTTTCTCTCTGGTTTTTCGGGCCGTCGTTTTCTCAACCTCCTTCTTTCACGGCGGGGCGGGGGGCGGCGATGTCGTCGATGATCATGCTGATATGCGCGGGTTTGACCGCAAGACAATGATCCGTCGGGAGCTGCCTCGCTCTAGCAACGCGGGTCTTGGCCTTTCGGCACACCGCATAACGCTGTCGAGGGTTCTCCATTCGTTCCCCGCACCTCCGCGTCCGCCGCAAAAGCTCCATGATCTTTGGCGTGGTCCTCTTGTCTTCTTAGATCCGGCCGATCGCCCAGACAAACCCCACCAATTCCCGCGCCACGGCGGTGGCGGCCACGGTGGAGCGCTTCCCACGCATCACCATTCGCGTAAATTTCTTGTAGAGCCGAAGTTCCGCCTTTCTTGCCGTCTCGATCACCGCGGCGGGTTGTCCCTCCCGTCGTTTCCGGATCGCCTCCCCCGTACCTCGGGGCGAATGGCGGTAGTGCCAGGCGGCCTCCACCAGGACGCGTCGCACGTGGGCATTGCCGGCCTTGGTGATGCTGCCGCGCCATT
>MGPV01000044.1:4626-7673 GCA_001797615.1 Deltaproteobacteria bacterium GWC2_65_14 | reverse complement strand
GCGTCGCGGCTAGATTCTCCGGTCCCGCGGGGATCGCCCTCCTGGGGGACGATCTCTACGTGGCCGACACGGAAAATCACACGATCCGGAAGATCACACCGGCGGGGGTCGTCTCCACGGTCGCCGGGCTCGCCGGGACTTCCGGCTCCACGGACAGCCCCCCGCGGTTCAACCGGCCGCGGGGAATCGCCGCCCTGGGAACCGACCTCTACGTGACGGACACCGGGAACCACACCCTCCGGAAGATCACCTCCGCCGGGGTCGTCTCCACGGTCGCCGGGCTCGCCGGGACTTCCGGCTCCACGGACAGCCCCCCGCGGTTCAACGGACCGCAGGGGATCTCCGCGCTGGGAAGCGCCCTCTATGTGACGGACACGGGGAACCACACCGTGCGGAAGGTCACCCTCTCCGGGGTGGTCACGACCGTGGCGGGATCGGCCGGAACGCCGGGATCGGCGGACGGAACCGGGCCCTCGGCCCGCTTCAATGCCCCCGCCGGAATCGCCGTAACGGGAACCTCGGCCCTGTACGTGGCCGACACGGGAAACCATTCGATCCGGAGGATCGCAATTTCTTCCGGCGCAACGGACACATACGCCGGCGTCTCGGGTGTGGCCGGCTTCGCCGACGGGCAGGGGAATGCGGCGCGCTTTTCCTCCCCGGACGGGATCGGGGCGGTCGGCACCGTCCTCTATGTAGCGGATCCGGGAAACCATGCGGTGCGCAGGATCAGTGCGTCGAGAACCGTCACGACCTTCGCGGGAACGCCGGAGGCCGCGACGACCCGGGACGGCGACGCCTCCTCCGCCCTGCTGAACTCCCCGGCAGGGATCGCCGGGAATACGGATACGATCTATTTCACGGACGTCCGGGAGAACCTGGTCCGGAAGATCCTCTACTGATCACTCGAGGACGATACCCTCCGGCCCCTTCCTCGCCACGACGGGGCGCCCCCCCGGTTCCAGCTTCCCGGCCGCGATCCGCTCGCTGACCGGCCCCCGGATCCACCGGTCGATCGCCCTCCCGAGCTCCCGGATTCCGTATTCCGGGCTGTTCCCCTCCTCGGCGAGCCACTCCCGGGCTTCCGGCTCCACGACCAGGGTGATCCCGGACCGCGCCTGGAGGTCCTCCTCCAGCGCGGCAAGCTGCCGGTCCAGGACGGTCCGGACATCCCCGGAAGCGAGCCTCCGGAAGACGATCTGTTCGTCGATCCGGTTCAGGAACTCCGGCCGGTACCGCCGGCGGACCTCGGTGAGAGCCCCTTCGACGTCGCCGCCCGGCGAATCCGCGGCGCCGAACCCGATCTCCTTCCCGGTCCGGATGTTCCCGGTCATGACGAAGATCGAGTTCCTCGCGTCGGCCGTCCTCCCCTGGGCATCGGTGATCTTCCCCTCGTCGAACAGCTGGAGGAAGAGGTCGAACACCCTCGGGGCCGCCTTGTCGACCTCGTCCAGAAGCACCACCGAATAGGGGGTGGTGCGCAGACGGCCGGTGAGCTGCCCCCCCTCGTCGTACCCGATATACCCGGGAGAGGCTCCGATCAGCCGCGTCGCGGAGGAGTTCTCCTGGTACTCCGACATGTCGAGCCGGATGAAGGCGCGCTCCTCGTCGAAAAGGTAGGAGGCGAGCCGCCTCGCCATCTCGGTCTTTCCCACACCCGACGGTCCCAGGAAGAGGAAGACCCCGAGCGGCCTCCGCCGGTCCCCGAGTCCGGCGTGGGAGAGAAGCAGTCTCCGGCAGATGCGGGAGGCCGCCTCCTCCTGCCCCACGACGTGGCGGTTCAGATATTCCTCGAGCCCCCGTACGCGCGACTCCGTGAGCCCGGTAAGCCCGCCTTGCACGACCTGGACCGGGATTCCGGCCTTCTCGGCCATCACCCGCGCGACGATCTCCGACCGCACCACCGCCACTCCCATCGGTCCTTCCTGTACCGGCTCCAGCGCGAGGGAGAGCATGGGGACCCGGGCCTCCGCGCAGGCGCGGTCCAGGAGGTCGATCGCCTTGTCGGGAAGGAAGTGCCCCGGGTCGAACCGGATCGAGAGGTCCACCGCGGCGTCGAGCGCCTCGTCCGCGATGGTGACCCCGAAATGGGATTCCCGGTGGGCCCGGAGCCCTGTGAGAATATCCACCGTCTCCTCGCGTCCGGGCTCCGCCACCTGGATCGGCTGGAAGCGCCGCTCCAGCGCGGGATCCTTCTCCACGCTCTTGCGGTATTCCGCGATCGTCGTGGCGCCGATGCAGCGCAGCTCGCCCCGGGCGAGCGCCGGCTTCATGATGTTCCCCGCGTCCATCGGGGCCCCCTCGGCCCTCCCCGCGCCGACGACCGTGTGAAACTCGTCGATGAAGAGGATCACGTCGGGGTGGGCCCGGACCTCCTCGATCACCCGGGTCAGCCGCTCCTCGAACTCCCCGCGGTACTTCGTCCCCGCGACCAGCTCCGCCATCGAAAGCTCCACCACCCGCTTCCCTGACAGGACGCGCCGGTCCCGCCCGTTCGCCACCCGCTCCGCGAGCGCCTCCACGATCGCCGTCTTCCCCACTCCCGCCTCCCCCACGAGCACCGGGTTGTTCTTCGTGGGCATCATCAGGACCTTCAGGAGCTGGCGGACGGTGTTGCGGGTCCTGTCGGAGTCGACGAACGGCAGCAGCCTCCCTTCCCGGGCCGCCCGGGTGATGTCCCGGCCGTACCGGTCGAGCATCGGCGTGTCGTCCGGAACCGCCTCCTGGGAAACCACCGTGGTTCCGTCTCCCCATCGTCGCGGGGACCCCGTTCCTGCTGCCTCCCCTGGGAAGGGGGCCGCCCGGGAGCAGCCTCCCTGCGCATATCTCCCGTGATAGCTCCTGCCCCGGCCAGGGCGGCCGAGATGATCGCCCCCGGATCGGAGAGAACCGCCGTCAGAAGATCTCCGGCCCCGGTTTCCTCCCGCCCCTCCCGCCCGGCGATCTCGTTCGCCTTGCGGAAAAGCTCCCTGCAGGGATCGCTTCGGTGGAGGGTCTGCTCGCTGGGTCGTGCCCGCCCCGGGCGCAGCCGGGAACGGACCCCCCTC
>MGPV01000044.1:1325-4579 GCA_001797615.1 Deltaproteobacteria bacterium GWC2_65_14 | reverse complement strand
CCGGTCCGCTTCCTCCCGGACCGCGTCGAGGGGAAGGCCTTCGGTCTTCACGAACCGGACGAACCCGAGCGTCTTGTTCAGGCTGCACAGCCCGATCAGAAGATGCTCCCGTTCGATGTTGGGATGCCTTGCGGCCGCCGCCTCGGATGCGGCGATCTGCCAGGCCAGCGCTGCCGCCGGGGAGAGTGTTGCCATCGGGATCTCCTCTATGTCAAGCGGGCCGTTCACTGCGGTGCGAAATCGGATCCAATGCTCCCGCCCGCACAGGAAGATTGTATTCCCCCGGGAAAAAACAGGTCAAGGGCGGATCCGGCTTCGTCCCCGTTCCCTGCTGCAGGGGAAAACGAAACGGCCCCGCGAGGAGGGACGCGGGACCGTCTGTTGGCCCGGAGTGAGGGGTCCTCCGGGGATCCTTTCCGTTTTCACGGAAATATGATGCCTTTTACAAAAGCAAGTTTCGTGCCCTTCGGCACACCCAAAAAACATTCTAAATCATGAAGGTTTGGCAACAAGGAGAGCCGAGGGTACCAGAATTGTGATCCGGGAAAACAAAAGTGTAACCTCATGCGCCGACGGAAGGGTACCGCGATCGCAGCCTCCGGAAATACTCTTCCCGGCAAAGGTTCTCCACATCCACCATCGCCCGGAACGCTTCCGCGAAATCCCGCTCTCCCGCCGCGAAGACCCCGTGCCCGTACACGATCGCTTTCCCGTGCGAGGCGATGACGGGGGGCACCCGCTTCGCCAGCCCGCCGGCGCCGATCTCCCCGGCCACGATCGGGATCTTCCCGAGGAACCGCACCTTGTCGCACTCCCTCCAGCAATCCTTCACCGGGCAGGACCGGTCGTCGCAGAACAGGCTCATCACCACGGCGAACCGGGGATGCCCGTGGAGAACCGTCCGCGCCCCGCAGGTCTCGTAGATCCGGCGGTGCGCCGGCAGCTCGCTCGACGCGGTGATCCCCGCCGTCCCTGTGGCCGCGATCGGCACCGGGTCGATGCATCCCCGCAGGGAGTCGAGGCTTGCGGCAGTCTGCGAGATGTAGATGACCCCGTCCGCGAAGCAGGAGATGTTCCCGAAATAGGAATCGACCAGCCCCCGCTCCACGGTGTAGCGCCCCACGGCGGCGATCTCCTCGAGGATCTCCCCGGGATCCGAGAGCGGTCCCTCCCGGAAGGAGAGCCCGTCGCAGGTCGGGGGGCGCAGCCAGGAACCGGCGAAGTCCGCGAAGGCCTCCTCCTCCCCGGGAAGGCGGAATCCCTCCGAAAGCAGGTCCTGCAGGTACTTCACGTACACCGCGTGGAAGATCGAGGAGTAGTGGATGTAGGCCTGCTCGACGGTGGCCGCCCCCACCGCCAGGATCCCCAACCCTTCCGCGATGACCCCCTTGCGCGCGGACAACATCCGGGCCAGCGCGGGAACCGGGTCCTCCCCGAGCTCCCCGCGGCGCAGGAACGGGATGTCGTGCAGGAACGTCCGCGTCTCGCTGTCCCGCGGGACGATGACGGACTCCCCGGGCGGCGCGCGGCGCGCCAGGAAATCGGCGAAAGGAAGCGAGGAGCGGGCGGCGAGGAGCCCGACGCAGGAGAGGCGCGAGAGGACCCGTTCCCCCAGCCGCGCCAGCCCCGGCTCTCCAGTCGCGATCGGGAGGTCGTCCTGCGCGAGGAAGGCGAAGCCGCCCGGCGCGGCCGACCGGTCGGAGAGCAGCCGGTCCGAATATTTCCGGATCTCCTCCCTCATGGCTGCCGGGAGAGGAATTCCGGGTCGTCGAAGGCGCCCCGGGAGTTCAGCCCGCGGATCCGGTAATACTTCCGCAGCTCCTCCCCGAACCGCGCCTCGTCGATCGGCGGAATCCCGATCCCCTCCCCTTCCGTCCCCGGCTCCCGGTAAAACCGATCCGGCAGGCGGTCGTCCTTTTCGTCGAATCCGTTCGCGCAGTTGTAGAACCGCTCCGTGAGGCAGATCCGCTCGCCGATCTCCTTGAGCGCCTGGGGGTCGTAGTCGACCCCGGTCGTGGCGGAGAGCAGCGCGGCAAACTCCTCCAGCGTCGCGCCGAAGAAGGAGAACTTGCAGGCCACCAGGGAGTCCACGGCGGCGTTCGTATCCTCGGCGATCTTGATGATGCGGGCCTTCCCCGAGAAGGAGAACCGGTCGATCGCCACCGGCTTCCGCAGGATCTCGAGCGAGATCGGATAGGCCCGCAGGTGGCACCCTCCCCGGTTGCTCGTGCAGTAGGCCAGCGCCATCCCGTAGGCCCCTCTCGGGTCGTAGGCGGGAAGCTCCAGCGACTTGACGCTCATCGAGAGGCCCGGAGTTCCCGCGGCCTCCGCATAGCGGCGCGACCCCAGGGAGAGCCGTTCCCCCTCCCCCCGCCGGTGGCCGATGTCGAGGAGAAGGGACTCCACCTCCTCCGCGGAAGGAAAGCGGCCCCGCGCCTCTCCCCAGGCGGAGAGGGTGGCGGCGGCCGAGATCGTGTCCATCCCGAGCTCGTTGCACAGCGTGTTCGACCGCACGATCGCCCGAAGGTCGTCGATCCCGTTCAGGGCGCCGAAGTGGGAGACGGTCTCGTACTCCGGGAGGCGGGTCCCGTCCGGCGCGCTCTTCTTGCACGCGATCGGGCAGCCGTAGCAGCCCTCCTTCTTCGCCGCGTAGGCCTTCCGGATGGCGGGGCCGTTGTAGGCCTCGGAGCGGGGGAAGACGGTCTTCCGGAAGTTCTCCGTGGGGGCCATCCGCCGCTGGCGCATCAGGTCCACCAGCGCCGGGGTGCCGTACTCGGCGATCCCGAACTCGCCGAAGATCACGGGGGAGGCCCGGTAGAGGCGTAACACATCCAGGCGGGCGGCGTCGAAGCGCTCCCGGTCGGCGATCCCCGTGGGCCGGTCCCCGTCCGCGGTCAGCGCCTTCACCCGCTTCGCCCCCAGGACCGCCCCCAGCCCCCCGCGGCCCACGGCGTTCCCTTCCCCCATCATGATGTTCGCGAACAGCACCCCCCGCTCCCCGGCGGGGCCGATGGCGGCGACGCTGCCGCGGGAAGAGAGCGCCTTCACCGTTTCCCCCACTCCCTTCCCCCACAAGGCCTCGGCGGGGACCAGCTCCCCCCCGGCGGGGGTGACCGCGATCGCAACCGGCCGGGGGCTTTTCCCGACGATCCGCACGGCGTCGAAGCCGGCCGCCTTCAGCCGCCAGGCGAACCGTCCCCCCGCGGAGCAGTCGTACACGGTGCCGGTCAACGGCGATCGGGAAACCACCGACA
>MGPV01000044.1:0-1314 GCA_001797615.1 Deltaproteobacteria bacterium GWC2_65_14 | reverse complement strand
GCATCTCCGGGTCGAACGGGTCGAGCCGGTATGCCTCCCGGAGCAGCCGGACCCCGAGCCCCCTCCCCCCGAGGTAGCGGCGCTGAAGGTCCGGCGGTATCGCTTCCTTCCGGATCTCCCCCGCTGACAGGTCAACGTGCAGGAGCGCCCCGTGCCAGCCGTTCATCTCAAACCCGGAATTCGGTGAGCGACCGGAAGGCCCCCAGGCGCGCTTCGATCTCCTCCAGCGTCAGGGTCTCCAGCCGGCGGGTGCTGAATGCCTCCACGGCGTACGAGGCGATCGCGCTCCCGTACATCGTGGCCAGCCGGTAGTCCATCTCCGTAAGCGTCGATCCGTCCCGGGAGGCCAGGTATCCCATGAAACCGCCGGCGAAGCTGTCGCCCGCCCCGGTGGGGTCGAAGATCGTCTCGAGAGGATAGGCGGGGGCGGCGAAGATCGTCCCGTCGGACAGGTGGAGCACCCCGTACTCTCCCCGCTTGATCACCACCCGCTTCGGACCCCATCCCATGACGGCATGCGCCGCCTTGACCAGGTTGTACTCGCCGGTCAGCATCCGGGCCTCCCCCTCGTTCACCAGGAGGATGTCCGCCTTCCCGATCACCTCGCGCAGCGGTCCCGGGCTGTTCTCGATCCAGTAGTTCATCGTGTCCAGGGCGACCAGCTTCGGCCGCCGCATCTGGCGCAGGATCTCCATCTGCAGCCCCGGGTCGATGTTTCCGAGGAACAGGTAGGGGGTGTCCCGGTACTCCTCCGGGAGGACGGGGGCGAAATCCCGGAAGACGTTCAGGTCGGTCCGCTCCGTGTGTGCGGTGTTCAGGTCGTACTCGTAGTATCCCTTCCAGTGGAAGGTCTTCCCCTCCACGACCGAAAGCCCCCGCGTGTCGATGGAGCGGGAAGAGAGCATCCGGATCACCTCGGCCGGAAAGTCGGTCCCGACGACCGAGACGAGACGGACCGGCGCGAGGCAGCTGGCCGCGAGGGAAAAGTAGGTGGCCGATCCCCCGATCACCCGGTCCACCTCCCCGAAGGGGGACCGGATGCTGTCGAACGCCATCGACCCGACGACCAGCAGGCTCATGAGCCGGCTCCTTTCCGCGCGCCCGATATCCGGCCCATGATACCCCATTCCGGCCGGAGCCGACAGGCGCCCCCGCGACGGGGCGCCATGGGCGGAGCCAGCCGAAGGAGGGGGGATGAGCGGAGATAAAAGGATTTTCCGACAGCGGAGGGCACTCGGAGCGAAGCCCCCTTCCGAGGCGGCGCAGCCGATCCCCGGCGCCCCCGCGACGGGGCGCGCCGCGGGCGCAGCAAGC
>MGPV01000043.1:711-16005 GCA_001797615.1 Deltaproteobacteria bacterium GWC2_65_14 | reverse complement strand
GAGCCTGCGCACGAAGCAGCCGAGCCGACCGCTACCGCTCCGGAGGAGGAACCGGAGGCGCCGGAGCCGGAGATCCCCCCGGCGCACGCGGACGTTCCGTGGGAAGAGCCGGCCGCCAGGGAAGCTCCGGCAGCGGTTGACAAGGCCACGAGAGAGGACCTGTTCCTCTCCACGATGTTCTCCCCCGGGGAGAAACCGGATCCCGCCGGGAAAAAACCGTTCGAGCTGATGCTGAACGACGCCGATTCGCTCGATTTCCTGAAGGAGGATTACCGGCGGGCCGAAACCGATACCGCCTTCGACATCTCGGGGAACCTGCGTACCGATCCCTCTGCCGAGGAAGCGCCGGCGGAGAAACCCCCGGAATTCGTAACCCGTCAGGAGATCCCGGAAGAGGTCATGCCGGACAGGCTGGAGGCGATCCAGAGGGAATTGCAGGAGATTGGAGGCGGATCGCCGGATGTCCCGGACACGCTGCCTCCACCCGCCGCCGCCGTCCCGTCGGTGCCCCCCGTCCGGAAGATCCCGGCCCGTCCCGCCGCCACGGCGCCGCGGGAGAAAACGTACAGTTCGGGGCGTCCGGCCATCCTGACCCTCCTGGTCCTGTTCCTCGTGATCGCGGGAGGGGGAGCCTACCTCGGGTTCACGCCGGGAGGGCAGGAGACCCTTCGCCGGCTGGTTCCGCTCATGGAGTCGCTCTGGCTCGGCGGGGAGCAGGCTGTCCCCCGGTACGTCGTGGGCAACCTCATCGGATACTACGAGCCGAACGCGAAGGCGGGGAAGCTCTTCGTAATCAAGGGAACGGTCGCCAACCAGGGGCGGAAAAAGCGAAGCGGCATCCGCGTGCAGGCGTCCCTGTTCGACCGGAACGGACAGCCTGTCGCCCTGAAGACCGCCTTCGCGGGGAACGTGCTCCCCGGGGAGGATCTGCGCGCCCTCCCGCGGGATACGATCGAGAAGGGAATGGCCAACCGGTGGGGAGACCGGCTCGCGAACCTGGATATCGCACCGGGGAAATCGATCCCCTTCATGGTCGTCTTCTTCGACGCCCCCGAGGGGATCGAGGAATACCGGACGGAAGCCCGGGACGTCGAGTAGGAGGGGCCGGACCGGCCGGGAAGGACCGAAGGAGCCCGGCCTACTTCGTCTTGCCCTCTTCCCCCGGTTTTTCCGGGGTCACGTCGATCTCGTTCTTGTCCTTCATCGACTTCTTGAAGTTCCGGATTCCCTCTCCGATGCCGGAGCCGATCTGCGGAAGCCTCCCCGCCCCGAACAGGAGAACCACGATCACGAGAATGATCAGAAGCTCCGGTAACCCGAGTCCGAACATGCCGTGCCCCCCTTCCAGGCGCTCGCCGCCCGACACCCCTATTCTACCACCCGGAACGACGAAGAGATCTCAATTTTCCCGGATCGTTTCCTCGACCGCCACCCCGAAGTGACGCCCCGCCGCCTCCTCCGCGAGCAGGACGGAATCGCCGACGGAAAGGGATGCCACCGAGAGCGCCTCTCCCCCCGGTTCCACCAGGCGGACCGTCTCCGCGTTCTGGAGAACCGCGGAATGGCTCCTCCCCGTGGGCCCCTCCGCGCGGACCAGGAGCAGCGGCCTTCGCTCCACCTTGACCCTTCCCACGCAGGCCCTCTCCCCGGCCCCGCCCTCGTTCACCAGCAGCACCTCCGCTCCCGAGCGGAGTTCCGAGAGATAGGCGGTGCGGCCGCCGGGAAGCCGGCAGTAGGAATGGACCGCGCCCGCGTTCACCCGGAACGGCCGCGGGAGGACATACGGGTTCGGGCGGTTCTCCGCGCAGACGAGGAAAAGACCGGCGCTGGAATTTCCCGTCAGCATCCCCCGGCTCCCCTCGATCAGGGAACAGGTGTCCACGCAGACCCGGTCGCCGATCCCCAGGGAGGACACTTCGGTGACCCTTCCCGGGACCAGCGGCACCCTCTCGTCCACCTGCCGGCCCGCGGCCGCCATCTCCCGCATCCGGGCGGGGGAGTCGGCCGACAGGACGATCCCGTGCACCCCCCGCTCGAGCACTCCCCGGTAGAGGGCGACCTCTTCCGGCGTCCGGGCGACCGCCAGGATCTTCCTGCGCCAGGCGACGAGGTTCTCAAGCGGGATCACCTCCCGCTCCCTCGGGACGACCACCCAGAGCGCGTCGGGGGGGGAGTCGAGAATGGCCGTCTCGTCCTCCTTCCCCCGCAGTTCGATGACGCGGAAATCCCTCCCCTCGCGGATCTCCCCCTCCGCGCAGACCGCGGAGATCCTTCCGAGTTCCCGGGTCTGGCGGAGGCACCCGTCCGGGATCCAGAGCGTCCCGACCCCCGACTCGAGGGCCGCCTCCACCATCTCCTTGTCCCAGGGGATGATCCTCGCCCACAGGACCGGCCCCATCATTTCCCCTTCTTCCCGAGGATCCCGAGCGCCTCCCGGATCGTGGCTCCCTCGTGGACGACCGCCACGATCGCCCGGGTCATGAGGACCGGCGACTTGTGCTGGAAGACGTTCCGGCCGATGGAGGCCCCGGCGCCCCCCACCTGGATCGCCGCCTGGACCATGCGGAGGACCTCCTCGTCGCTCCCCATCTTCTCCCCCCCCGCGATCACTACGGGGGAGGCGCAACCCTCGACGACCTCGCGGAAGGTCTCGGGGCTTCCCGTGTAGGGGACCTTCACGATGTCGGCCCCCATTTCGGCGCCCACGCGGGCCGCGTGGCGGACATACCGGACGTCGTATTCGTTCGGGATCCTGGGCCCCCGCGTGTAGATCATCGCCAGCAGCGGCATTCCCCACCGCTGGCAGGCGCTGGAGATCTCCCCGAAGTCCCGGAGCATCCGGGCCTCGTCCTCCGCCCCGAGGTTCACATGGATCGACACGGCGTCGGCCCCCATCTGGAGGGCGTCCTCGACGGTGGCGACAGGGACCTTGGCGTTCGAATCCGGAGAGAGGCTGGTGCTGGCGGAGAGGTGCAGGATCAGCCCGAGGTCCTTCCCGTAGCCGCGGTGGCCGAACATGGCGGCCCCGCGGTGCACGACGGCGGCGTTGGCCCCTCCCTCCGCGACCAGATTCGCCATGGGCGGGATCTGCACCAGGCCGGGGATCGGCCCCACCGTCATCCCGTGGTCCATCGGGACGATGACGGTCCTGCGGGTGTTCCGGTCGACGATCCGCTCCAGGCGGATCCGCTTCCCGATCATCGTCCCTCCCTCCGTCTCCCGCGGTCCGGAAATTCCCCTACTTGTAGACCTTGCGGACCTTCAGCAGGTCGTTGAGGTAGGGCGCGCTGTCGGCATATTTGAGCGCCTCGTCGTACTTCACCTTCCCGGAGGAGACCAGTTCCGCGAGGTTCCAGTCGATGCTCACCAGCTCCTCGACGTTCGACTGCATCATCCCGCGCAGGAGGTGAACCTTCCCCTCCCGGATGGCGTTGCGCACCCGCAGGGAGCTGCTCATCTTCTCCCAGGCCAGGACGCGTCCGCTGCCGGAGGCCCGGCGCAGGAGACGCTGCGAGAAGACCACGAGCAGGCAGTCGGCCAGCTGGGCGCGGATCTGGCCATGCTGGGTCGGGGGGAAGATGTCGACGATCCGGTCGATCGCCGCCGTGGCGTTCAGCGAGTGGACCGTCCCGATGACGAGGTGCCCCGTCTCGGCCGCCGTGAGGGCGATCGCGAAGCTCTCGTAGTCCCGCATCTCCCCGATGACGATCACGTCGGGGTTCTGGCGGAAGATGTGGCGAAGCCCGTCGGAGAAGGAGAGGGTGTCGGTCCCGATCTCCCGCTGGTTGACGTTCGAGCTCTTGTGGCGGTGGGTGTACTCGATCGGGTCCTCGATCGTGATGATGTTCACCTTGCGCTCTCGGTTGATGGCGTCCACGAGGTTGGCCAGGGTGGTGGTCTTCCCGTGACCGTTCGAACCGGTGACCAGCACGAGCCCCTGCTTCTGCATCACGCATTCCCGGAGGAAGTCGGGCAGACCCAGCTCCGCGGCGGTCGGGATCTTGTCCGCCACGTGGCGCGCGGTGAACGCGATCGACCCGCGCTGGCGGTACAGGTTGCAGCGGAAGCGCCCGACGCCGTCCATGGAGTAGGCGAAATCGAGCTCGTAATACTCCTGGAAGGTTTTCCTCTGCTCCGGCGTGAGGATGCCGTACACCATCTGCTCGACCTCGACCGGCCGCAGCGCGGGAACCCCGAGGCGCAGGATCTCCCCGTCCACCCGGACGGAGGGGATCGCACCGGCCGACAGGTGAAGATCCTGCCCGTTCCAGGAGACCAGCGTCCGAAGAAACGCCGGGAGGTTCCTGTCGACCTTCTCCCTCCGGGGGGACCTCTCGACCTGGAGCCGCAGCGGCTTCTCGCCGAACCCCTCGGACTGGAAGAACTTGATCGCCTCGTCGAAGTGGGACGCGGAGAGGATCACCGGTTTCGTGGGGTGGCCGGACTGGAACTCCACCTCGGAGAGGGCGCCGAGGTCGGTCGGATCGACCATGCCGACCACGAGATGCTTCCCCTCGAAGCCGATCGGGAGGAGCCTTCGGGAGCGGACCGTCTCGACGGAGACCTGCCGCTGGATCGACGGGGGAATCTCGACCCGGGTGAGGTTGATGTGCTGGAGGCCGATCTGCTCGGACAGGGCGTTCAGGAGGGCCGCCTCGTCCACGTATCCCTGGCGGATCAGGTTCTCCCCGAGAGTACCCCCCATCTGGCTCTGGCTCTTCAGGGCGCTTTGGAGCTGTTCCTCGGTGATCAGGCCGGAGGAGGCCAGCATCTCCCCGATTTTCATCTTCTTATCCGCCATGTTCCACTCCTTGCGTCGTGACGTTTCCCACCCCTGAATCTATCCCAGCGGGGAAGGGACGGCAACAGCTAATTCCCCTTCCCGGGCGGCGCAGACGGGGGCGATCGGACAGGCGCGGCAGCGTCCTCTGCGCCGGGCGGTGCATTCCCCGAGGATCCCGATCCGGGTCAGGGGGAAATCGAACCGCAGCGGGTCTTCGGGGCAGACCGACCGGAAGGCCCGCGTGATCTCCTCCGCGGCCTTCCAATCCGCCCCGCGGCGGCGGGTCAGCCTCATCCACCGGCCCAGCCTCGCCATGTGGGTGTCCAGAGGCACGACAAGATCCCCCGGCGCCAGCACCGTCCAGATCCCCAGGTCCACCCCGTCCCCGCCCCGGACCATCCAGCGCAGGAAGAGGTTGTGCCGCTTGCAGGCGGATCCCCCCCACGGGTCGGGAAACAGAAAATCACGTTCCCGCGGAAGATCCTTTCCCCAGGCCCTTCGGAATCCTCCGAGGAATCCGGACAACCCCTCCCGGAGATCCACGGACTCCCCCGTCCCGCGGCGGTAGAGCCCTTCCAGCGACCCGTGGGCGAGCAGCGCCTTCCGGACGCACCCGAGAAACCGGTGCACCCCCTTCGGGGAGATGAAGCGGTGGGAGAGTCCCGCCACCCGCCGGAACGGGACCGGGCGCGGACCGCAAAGGGCCTCGTGCGGAGAGGGGGAAAGCTCCGCGAAGAGACGCTCGAGGAAGCGGTGGATCTGGGAGACCCTCCCGAAGGCAAAGGTCGCCGCGAGAAAGGCGGCCGTCTCGATGTCGCGGGGATCCCGGTACCGGCGGGGGAAGCGCACCGGGTCGGAGTCCGTGCAGGCGGCTTCGCGCCGCCGGCAGGCCGCCTCGAGCGCGTCCCGGAGAGGGGATCGGTCCGGCCCGGCTACGGGATCACCTTGTTCAGGGGGTACTCCACGATCCCCGAGGCCCCCATCTTTTTCAGTATCGGGATCAGCTCCCGGACCGTCTTCTCGTCCACGATCACCTCGAGGCTGAACCACCCCGCCTCGGAGAGGGAGGAGACCGTCGGGTTCTGCATGGCGGGGAGGACCTTCAGGAGGCCTTTGAGGTCGGCGCTTTTCACGTTCATCTTGACCCCGACCTTCTCCTCCGCCCGCAGGGCTCCCGCCAGCAGCATCTCGATCGTCTCGATCTTCCGCCGCTTCCACGGATTTTTCCAGGATTCCCGGTTCGCGATGAGTACGGTCGTCGATTCGAGAACGGTGTCGACGATCCGCAGGTTGTTCGCCCGGAGCGTGCTGCCGCTCTCGGTCAGCTCCACGATCGCGTCCGCCAGCCGCGGCGCCTTCACCTCGGTGGCCCCCCAGGAGAACTCGACCTGCGCCTCGATCCCCCGCTCCCGCAGGAACCGTCGGGTGTACTGGACCAGCTCCGTGGCGATCCGCTTCCCGGCGAGGTCCTCGATCCTCCGGATCGGGGAGTCGTTCGGGACGGCCACCACCCAGCGGACGGGACGCAAGCCCCCCTTCGAGTACAGAAGGGGGCAGACCTCCCGGACCTTCGCGTTCTGCTCCAATACCCAGTCCCGCCCGGTGAGCCCCAGGTCGAGGATGCCGTCCTGGACGTACCGGGCCATCTCCTGCGCGCGGATCAGAAGCCCCGACAGCTCCGGGTCGTCGATGGTGGGGATGTAGCTTCGCGATCCCACCGAGATGGTGAACCCGGCCTTCCGGAACAGCTTCAGCGTGGACTCCTGCAGGCTTCCCTTCGGGAGTCCGATGTTCAGGACGTTGTGTCCCTTCGGCTTCATGGCGTTCCTCTCCGGAGAAAACGGTTATTTCATATACTACCCACGGGGAAGATCCCTGGCAACCCGGGTTTGGAACACCCGGGTTTGGAACCTACGGTTTCGAGACGGGAAGGGTGGCCGAGGCACCCCTAGGGGGCCTGGGGCGGACCCCCTTCCCGCTCCGGTCTCGCGTTCCCCGTCCGGTCCGGTACAATGGTTGCCGCCGGCGACGCCGGATGGGGAGGAGTCGATGAAGGATCCTTCGAAGGCGCTGATCCTGATGGCGAAGGCCCCTCTTCCGGGGACCGTGAAGACGCGCCTTAGCCCCCCTTTAAGTCCCCGGGCGGCCGCATCCCTCTACTCGTGCCTGCTCGGCGATGTCGCCGAGGAGATGGGGGAACGTTTGCGGGGGGTCCGCCGCTACCTCTTCTTCTCTCCCCCGGACGGGGAGCGCCACTTCCGGACCGGCCCCTTCCGCCGGTACGAGCCGGTTTCGCAGCGGGGGAAGGATCTCGGGGCCCGGATGGATCATGCCATGCGGACCGCCCTGGCGGGGGGAGCCCGGCGGGTCGTCGTGATCGGCGCCGATTGCCCCTTCCTTGCGGCGGGCCGCGTCCGGTCCGCCTTCCGGGAGCTCGACGGGCCGGCCGACCTCGTGCTCGGGCCCAGCGAGGACGGCGGATTCCACCTGATCGGGGTCTCCTTCCCCGTTGCGTTCCTTTTCCGGGGGGTCGCGTGGGGGACCGGTTCGGTTCTCGGGGAGGTCACCCGGCGCTGCCGCCGGGCCGGGCTTTCCTACGCCTTCCTCCCCGCGGAGTTCGACGTGGACAGGGCGGGAGACCTGGAGAAGCTGCGCCGGAGGGCCGCCTTCCGCGGGTCTCCCTCCTGCCCGCGGACCCGGCGGTGGGTCACCTCCCGGTAGACGGAATGCCCCTCTGACGGGAAGGGATCAGATGCTGTCCGAGGCCCAGGTCGACGACCTCGGTTTTCAGCGACACCCCATCCAGCCGGTCGGAAGGGGCGACGATCTCGAAGGCGCCGGTCTCCCCCCGGAGCAGCGCCCCCTCCCCCCGGTACTGGGACTTCGGGAAGACCGTCTTCCGGTCGCGGCGGCCGTCCCGGTACTGGAATTCGACGAGGACGCGGATCGAGCGGAGCGACAGATCGGGGACATCCTCCCCCTCGTTCGTCACCGTGCCGCGGATCACCACCGTGTTCCCTTTCCGCTCCTTCTCCACCCGCACCGGCAGGTCGCGGTTCGCGGCCACGGTCACCCGGATGCCGGTCCATTTCTGGTATACGAAAAAGAGGACGATCACCGCGAGGAGAACCGGACCCGCCACCTTGATCCAGATAGCGTACCGGTCCCAGAAGCCGGAGGAAAGCCCCTCGACGGAAGGAAGGATCCTCCGCGCCGGCTTCCCCCCCCCCGTTCCCCGGGAAGAGACGGGATTCCGGCAATGCGGGCAGACCGTCGACTCCGCGGGGATCTGGATCGTGCAAAAGGGGCATCCGATGTGTCTGTCTTTCCCGGGCTCCGCGGGCGGTTTTTTCCCCATCGCTTCTCCTTCGGGCTCCCCCGACGTGGCTTCCTACCTCCCTTGCAACAGGAACCGCACCAGCAGGCGCACCGGGACGCCGGTAGGGCCGGGAGCGTATCCCATCTTCTCCTTTTCCATCCAGGCGACCCCGGCGATGTCCATGTGGACCCAGGGGGTGTCCCCGGCGAACTCCTTCAGGAAAACTCCCGCCGTGATCGCCCCCGCCTCGGGTCCTCCGATGTTCTTCAGGTCCGCGACGTCGCTCTTCAGCTGCTCCCGGTACTCCTCGTGCAGCGGCAGCTCCCAGGCCCTCTCGAAGGAGGCCTCGGAGGCGGCCTTCATCCGGGCCAGCACCTTCGGGTCGTTCCCCATCATCCCCAGCGTGACGCTGCCCAGGGCCACCACGCAGGCCCCGGTCAGCGTGGCCGCGTCGACGATGACCTCCGGCCGGTACCGCTTCTTCGCGAAGGCGATCGCGTCGGCGAGGATCAGCCTCCCTTCCGCGTCGGTGGAGAGCACCTCGACCGTTTTCCCGGACATCATCCGCAGGACGTCGCCCGGGCGGTAGGCGTCTCCCGAGGGCATGTTCTCGACCGCGGGGACGACCGCGACGACGTTCCGCCGGATCCCGAGCGCCGCGGCGGCGCGGATTGCCGCCAGCATCCCCGCCCCTCCCGCCATGTCGTACTTCATCTTCTCCATCCCTTCCCACTTCTTCAGGGAGATCCCCCCCGTGTCGAAGGTCACCCCCTTTCCGATCAGGGCCGTCCAGCGCTCCCCGGGCTTCCCCCCCCGGTACTCGGCGACGATCAGCCGCGGGGAAATCCGGCTCCCCCGGCCGACCGCCAGCAGCCCTCCCATCTTCCAGGCCTCGGCCTCCTTCCGGCCGAAGACCTTCACCCGTACCTTCCCTCCCGCGATCCGCTTCGCGGCCCGGGCCAGCCCGTCCGGGCGCAGATCCCCCGGGGGAGACGCGACCAGGTCCCGCCCCCAGTTGATCGCCTCTCCGAGACGCATGCCGTGGGCGATCCCCTTCCGGATGGGGCGGGCCGCCGTTTCGTCCCGCTCGACCCACCGGAACAGATCCACCCGGCTCCCCTTCTCCGACTTGTACCGATCGAATTCGAAGCCGGAGAGGACCGCGCCCAATGCAGCGAACCGTGCCGCCTCCTCCGGATCCAGCCCTCCCGCCCCGGCTCCGTGAAGCACCGAGGCGACCGACCGGACCTTGAGCTTCTTCGCGACCCGCATCACCGGGAGCGCCGCCTGCCGGACATGGTCCGGCGTGAACGCCTCCTTCTTCCCCAGGCCGACCACCAGCACCCGGGGGGAGGCGATCCCCTTCCCCGGGCGCAGGGAGAGCGTTTCGCCCCACTTCCCGGAAAAATCGCCGTCCCGGACCGCCGCGGAGATCGCCCCCCCGATCGCCCGGTCCACCGCGCCGGTGGCTCCCCCCGGCGTTTTCGTCCCCTCGAACAGGTTCACGACGAGCATGTCGGCGCGGGTCCGGAGGATATCCCCCACCGCCAGTTCCATCTTCATCGGCGTCCTCCCGAGTTCCTTACCCATGTTGCAAGATATTGGGGGAACGGAGGAATTGTCAAGAACTCCGGCTCGCGGAAACGACTGTGATATATTGGAAAAACCGTGCCATCTTCAGGGGGGTTTCCTTCATGTCCCGTCCCTTGTACACGAATACCGACCTGAACGCCTTCCCGGACCTCAAGGACTTCGCCCCGGAGCCCTTCGAGGCCTACAACGCCTGGTCCGCGGCGGCCTTCGCGGAAGGCGCCCTGGGAAGGAAGACGAAGGAGCTGATCGCCTTCGCCGTCTCCCACGCGATCCAGTGCCCCTATTGCATCGACGTCCATGCCAAGGGAGCCCGGTCGGCGGGGGCCACGCTGGAGGAGATGGCCGAGGCGATCCACGTCGCCTCCGTCACCCGGGGCGGCGCCTCCCTCGTGCACGGCGTCCAGGCGCTCAAGACGCTCGAGGAGGATTGAGGGGAAACCTCGAAGGAGACCGCCATGCCGTTCCCGTTCGACCCCGATGACCGCTGCTTTGTGCCGGAGCATGTCGTCCGCGAGAAGGACGGGGTCTGCGTCGCGATCGACCGGGAGCGGGCGAACTGGATCTGCCTGAACCGGCCGGGGATCGGGATCCTGGGGATCCTTCCCGGGAAAACGCTGGCGGAGGCCGGACGGGAGGCGGCGTCGAAGGGGCTGCTTCCGGCGGAGGAGGCCGGCGAAATGCTGGAGCGCTTCGCGGCCGACCTGGCCCGGAAGGAGTTCCTCTCCACCGAGCCGATCACCGGGGAGCTCGTGGCCCGCGCCGGAATCCTGGCGCCGGAGAAGCTCCACGAGGTCTGGATCGTCACCAACTACGAGTGCAACATGGCCTGCCGCCACTGCTACACCTACGAACGGGTGGCGAACGACCGGAGGAAGGTCGGACGGGAGGCCCTGCTCTCCATGATGGAGGAGTGCCGCTCCCTGGGCGCGGAGGTCTTCTACCTGACCGGCGGGGAGCCGTTCCTCCGGGAGGACCCCGATGACCTGCTGGAAGGGGCGACCTGCCGATCCCGGGCGATCCTTTTCACGAACGGGACCCTGGCGACGCCGGAGCGGGCGAAGCGGCTCGCGCGATTCCGCGACCGGCTGGTGGTGCAGGTCAGCCTGGAGGGGCCGGACGAGGAATCGAACGCCCTCCTGCGCGGGGCGGGATCGTTCGGACGCGCGATGGAGGGGATCCGCAACCTTCTCCGCGAGGGAGTCCGTGTCGGGGTCAGCTCCACACCGACGCCGCAGACCGCCTCGCGGGTTCCCGGACTCACCCGCCTGCTCGCCGGCAAGAGGGAGGGAAACCGCGCGGTCGAGTACCACCACATCCTCTACGTGATCAGCGCCGGAAACGCGCGGGAGGGGGATACGGCGAAGCTCTCCCCGTCCGACCTGATCGACGTCGTCACGGGATGCAAGGAGGCGGTCCGGCAGGCGAAGCGGGACGGGATCCGGACGAGCCTCCAGATCACGAACGACAAGATCTTCGAGGCGATCGCCTCGAACGGGCCGCGCAAGGACATGTGCGGGGCCGGCTACACCATCCTCGGGATCAACGCGGACGGGATGCTCCACCCGTGCGCGACCACGATGCACGACAGCTCCTTCAACCTCGGCACCCTGCTCGACGGGCGGGGCGGCTACGTCCCCGGAGAGATCGGCCGTCTGTGGCGGGAGAGCGCGGCGGCGCGCAGGATCCGGTCGTTCACCGTCCTTCCCCCGGCCGGAGGCCGGGTGAACGACCTGCGCTACTTCCACGGGGGGGGATGCTGGTACCACATGGGGAACCCGGAAGGGGACATCTCGACCGAGCATCCCTTCTACGAGGCCTACGAGGTGCTGACGGAGAAGGCGATCCTTCACGTGGCCACGAAGGATCTTCCGGAGGGAGGAACGGCCGGGAAGGGGGCGAGGCCGCGGATCCTGTCGTCCATGGCGCGGACCCGGATCGCCTGCGCGGGGGTACGCAAGACCCGGGACCTCTCCGATGCGGGGATCGACAACGGCTACTGCATCTGCTTCGCCTAGTGCACTAAATCCCCAGGTAGGCTTCCTTGACGTGCTCGTCGTTCAGCAATTCCTTCCCCGTCCCGGAGAGTACAACCCGGCCGTTCTCGAGCACGTAGGCCCGGTGGCACAGGGCGAGGGTCTGGCGAACGTTCTGCTCCACGAGGAGGACGGTCACCCCTTCCCCGTTGATCTTTTTTACGATGTTGAAGACGTCCTCCACGAGGATGGGGGCCAAACCCAGGGATGGCTCGTCGAACATGAGGAGCTTCGGAAGGGCCATCAGCCCCCTGCCGATCGCCGCCATCTGCTGCTCCCCGCCGCTCATCGTTCCCGCCAACTGCTTGCGGCGTTCCTTCATCCTCGGGAAGAGCTCGTAGACCCACGCCAGCGTTTCCGCGCGCCTCTTCTTCGCCTCGGGGGCGAGCGACCCCATGACGAGGTTCTCCTCGACGGTCATCTCCCGGAAGAGGCGTCTCGCCTCCGGGACGTGGACCACACCGTGGGAGATCACCTGGTCCGCGGGCAACTCGTCGAGGCGGGCTCCCTTGAAATGGATGCTGCCGATTTTCGGTTTCAGGATGCCGGAGATCGTCTTGAGCGTCGTGGACTTCCCGGCGCCGTTCGCCCCGACCAGAACGAGGATCTCCCCTTCGCGGACCTCGAACGAGACGCCCCAGAGAACCTGGAGGTCGCCGTAAAACACGTTGATGTTCTCCACCTTAAGCATAGTCGGTCCCCAGGTAGGCTTCGATCACTTCCTTGTTCGCCGCCACTTCCTTCGGCGTCCCCTCCGCGATCGTCTGCCCGAAGTTGATGGCGTGGATCCGGTCGGAGATCGTCATGATGACGTGCATGATGTGCTCGATGATGATGATGGTGGTGCCATTCTCCCGGATCTTCTGGATGAGTTCTATCGCCGCCAGCAGCTCGGTGGGATTGAGCCCCGCCGCCGTCTCGTCGAGCAGGAGAAGCTCCGGCCTTGTCGCCATCGCCCGGGCGATCTCGAGTCGTTTCCTCCCCGCGATGGGGAGGGACTTGGCCAGCACGTCCTTGACCGGGGTCATGCCGCAGAACCGGATCGTCTCGAGGGCATGTTCGTGTGCTTCCCTGCGGGAGTTGACCCTCGAGTAGGCCGCCGCGATGACGTTGTCGAGCACGCTCATTCTCCCGAGGGGCTTCACCACCTGGAACGTCCTTCCGATTCCCAGTCGGCAGATCTTGTGCGTCGGCAGCCGGTGGATCTCCTGGCCCTTGAAGAGGACCCGGCCGGAGGTGGGGCGGTGGTATGCGCTGATCATGTTGAACGTGGTCGTCTTGCCGGACCCGTTGGGGCCGATGAGGCCCAGGATCTCCCCCTTCTCCACCTGGAAGGAGACCCCGTTGACGGCCGCGAGGCCGCCGAAATACTTGACGAGTTTTTCGACCTGGAAGTATGCCACGCGCCTCTCCTTACGCTCAGGTGGCGGGTTTGGTCCGGAAGAAGGCATTCCGGATTTTCGGCCAGTCACCCACGATCCCGTTGGGCAGCACGAGGATCACCACGACCACCAGGATTCCGAACCCGAGAATGTGCGCGCCGGTGATCGTCTCCGCGATCCTGCCGATGGTGCTGGATCCGGTGGCTTTCGCCAGGAACTTGAAGAGACCGAAGAACCCGGAACGGAACAGTTCCTGAACGGTCACCATGACGAATGCCCCCACCGCCGGGCCATGGATCGTTCCCACGCCACCGACGATCCCGACGAGGATCGCCATGATGGAGATGTCGTGGAGGGAAAAGACCACGTCGGGATCGATGAAGCCCATGTAGTTCATGTAGAGGGAGCCCGCAACCCCCGTCCAGAACGCCGCGATGGCCAGCGAGAGCATCTTGTAATAATGGGTATTGATCCCGAGACTTTCCGCGGCGTCCTGGTCCTCCCGGATGGAGACGAAGTAGTACCCGGGCTTGGCGTGGACGATCCACTGGATGCTGATCACGGCGGCGACCGCCATCCCCAGGGCGACGTAATAGTAGGGGACCTTCGACACGAAGGAGGGCATGATCAGGATGCCGACCATCCCCCCGGTGAACCCTTCCGCGATGGCCGCGCTGTGCCGCATGACCTCGTTGAGCGCCAGGGTGGCCAGGGCGAAGTAGGCCCCCCGCATCCGGAAACAGATCCAGCCGAACGGCAGGCCGACGGCAACGGCTGCGAACCCCCCGAGGGCGAGTCCCCACCAGGCGGAGATGTGGAGATGGACGGAAAGGAGGCCCGCGGCGTATGCGCCGCTTCCGAAGAAGGCCGCGTCCCCGAAAGAGACCTGGCCCGTGTAGCCCGCGATGAGGTTCCAGGCCGAACCGATGACCACCCACATGAGGAACAGGATCATGAGGTGCATGTAGTAGTTGTCCTTCACCACCAGGGGGAAGACCGCCAGGACCGCCAACACGATCAGGGGAACGAGGTTCTTTTTCATTCGCCGATTCCCCCTAGATTTTGGTCAGGCGCTTGAACCCGCCCGGCAGGAAGAGCAGGACCAGCACGAAGATGGTCATGCCGATGATGTTCTCGTAATCCATGCTGATATAGGTGGCCCCGAAGCTCTCGGCAAGACCCAGGGTGACCCCCCCGAAGATGGCGCCCACCGTCGACCCCAGGCCGCCGAGGATGGTGATAATGAAGGCCCGCGCCGTGAACGGCCCCCCGATGTCGGGAAATACGTAGAAGACGGGGGCCAGGAGGCTCCCCGCGGCAGCGACCAGTCCCGAGCCCAGGCCGAAGGTGATGATGGTGATCTTCCCCGTGTTGACCCCCATCAGGACCGCGGCGTCCTTGTCCTGGGCGGTCGCCCGGATCGAACGTCCGATGTCGGTCCTGATGAGAAAGAAGAACATGGCGACGGTGAAGCCGATCGCGATGAGGAAGGAGATCACCAGCGCCACGCTGAAGGAGATGTTCCCCAGGAAAAAGGTGGCGTTGGAGTACCCGGTGGTCACCGACTTGTAGTCGGACTTGAAGATGAACCGGATGACCTCGGTCAGAACCATCCCGATCCCCACCGTCATGAGGACCTGGTTTTCGGGAAGGATCGTGTCCACCTTCAGGAGGGGGTTCAGGAGATACCGCTGGATCACGGAGCCGAGGAGGAACAGGGCAGGCATCGCCACGAACAGGGAGAGATACGGATCGACGCCGGCGAGATGCAGGACGTACGTGATGTACATCGCCACCATCATCAGCTGCCCGTGGGCCAGGTTGATGATCCCCATGACGCCCATGATGAGCGTCATGCCGATCCCGATCAGGGCGTACAGCCCGCCCTTGAGAACGCCGGCAACGAGGGTCTGGAGAAAGACGTCCATGGAAACTCCCGGATCGGCCGGAGAGCCGATCAGTGGAGAGGCCGGGCGGCGAGGATCCCGCCGCCCGGCCTCGAGATCGTTTCAGGCCTCGCGTACAGTCGGACTACTTCCGCTCGTTCCACTTGAGAACGGGGAAAACGTACTTCTTCTTGGCCGCTTCCTTGGGCCACACGGTTTCCAGGTTCCCTTTCTGCCACTGGACCATGAAGGTGGGGATCCTGTTCTGCTGGGTCTTCTTGTCGTAGGAGACGAACTT
>MGPV01000043.1:0-473 GCA_001797615.1 Deltaproteobacteria bacterium GWC2_65_14 | reverse complement strand
CCGTACACTTCCCCTTCTTCTTGAACACTGGCATTGTCTTATGCGGCTGCCTTTTATCAAATCCATCCTTGAACGCACGGTCAAGATCCTTCAGTTCCTGCTGCAATGCCTGTGCGTTCGCACTATCCTTCAGGAAGGATGTCGGTTTATCTTGTTTCCAGGCAACCAGCATCGAGGCCAGCTCACAGTAGGAATATAGTTTTTCCTTGGTCTTGAGCCTTTCAAGCTGCAACGCAAGCGCCCTGTTCCAGACAAAGCGGCAGCAGCCCGTATGCTGGTACAGCTTATCCAGCTTTGCCTTTGACCTGAACTTGAATTTGTATGCTTTCCGGATCATTTGCCCTTCTGCTCTTCGTTATAATGTATAACAATAAAATAATTAAACAATATTTGGTAACGGATAATTCTTCAGGACCAGTTTCCGTCCGGTTTCGTCAGTGGCGAGGATACCGCACTTCCTGTCCTGCATCAAC
>MGPV01000042.1:102284-107254 GCA_001797615.1 Deltaproteobacteria bacterium GWC2_65_14 | reverse complement strand
CAAGCCTTCCCGCACGGCTCTTCGCTTCCGACACCGGGTAGATTTCGGGGAAATAGAGGATCTTGTCCTGCACCAGGTAGAGAACTGCGACAATCGCGCAATACCCCAGCGCAGCGATGAGCAGAAGCGTCCCGAGTCGCCCAGGCATCATGGCGACAGATAGTATATCTCGGGGAACCCCCGGAGTGCCGTCCCGGCCGGAGCGGTTCGCGCGCCAGTCCCCCGAGGCGATCATTGCCACGGTGGCCTTGGACTCGCCGCCCAGGGAGGTCACGGAGATCTTCCCTTCCTCGAGGACCTTCTTGTGCTGCGCGCTGACGCTGGCGCTGACGCTGAAGATCCCCTTGTACGCGGCGTTCAGCGCCGCCTTGATCTCGGACGAGGAACCCGTGGAGGTGAAGGTGAACGCCATCATCCGGCCGTACACGATGTTCGATACGTAGATCGGAGGATTGTCCGGCCCGATCTTCCCGAGCTGGATCTGCTCGTTCAGCTTCGCCATGGTGAACTCGTCGGAGAAGAAGGACCCGGGGGTCTGGGGGGGCTCCACCACCACCTCGAACATCTTCTCGTAGAAGTAGACCATCACGGTCCGCTCGTTCGCGCTTCAGGAAACCGACGAGGAGGCGCTGGCCCGGAAGCCCATGTACTTCCCGGAAATCTTGGCCTGGAGCGGGAAGGACTGCTCCGAGCTGTAGTCCTCCATGAAGAACTGGATCGTGCTCGGGGTGACCAGGTTCGACGTGGTCGCGTTGTAGACCATGGAGCCGATGGCCTGGCTCACGTTGGCCTGGTTCGGTGTTTCCACCAGGCGGTAGTTGTCCACGGTGGCCAGGGAAGGGATGGAGATGTTGATCGGAGACCGCTCGCGGATCGTCAGCGGCAGCAGGGATCCGATCCCGTCCCGGTGGCTCTTCCCCTGGATGAGGCTGCCGGGCCAGAGCAGCTCCCGGTCCGGGCTGAACATGACGATCTTTTCCGGGGTATCGGTCATGGTGAACTCGGTGCTGGTGCACTGGTACATCTCCGACCGGTAGCCGAGAATGCTGTTGTCGATGGGATCGATGACGGGGACGTTGTCGATCAACTCGTCCGTCTGCACGGGATTGTCGATCCGGGTCGGGGGAACCGGCGGGGAGGGCGGGCTGTATTCCTCCCAGGTGGGGAGGCTTTTCAGATAGGTGCTGGTGTTCGCCTGGTTCGTCGTCTCTCCGCTTCCACCGCAGGCAAGCAATCCAAACGCGAGGACCGACAGAATCGCATTTCTTGGGCACCGGATCGGGAACATGGCATTCTCCTGTTTGGATTGACCATGGGTTAAGGGCGACGAGTTCCGACTAACCCAAACAGGTGTAAGCAATGTTCATTCCGGAGGGGCAATTGGGCTGGAAGAAATAATTACTTGGAAAACTTATTTCTACCCTATCAATAACAAGTCTGAATACGAATGGGTGATCTGCTTCCTGTTTGTTCCAATAATTTTCCCAATCGGGTCATTCCCCCACCTGGAAATTCCGGGGTGCATTCCCCGTCAAGACCCGGAGCGCGGCCCATCCCTATTCCCGGACCTTCCTGGCGCGGTACTGGAAGTAGGCGTCGCGGACGGCGAGGTACGGGTCGATGGCCGACTTCCGAAGATCCTCGTATTCCCCGATCCGAAGGGACACCTCGTTCTCCGCCTTGAGCGCCTCGCCCAGGTCGGGCTGGAGGGGGCGGAAGGGAAATATCCCGACGAGCTGAGCGGCGGGATGGTCCGGAGGGTCGCCTTCGCGCGCGCCATGGTGACGGACCCGGAGATCATTCTGTTCGACGAGCCCACCACGGGGCTGGACCCCATCATCCGCAACTCGATCCTGAACCTCATCTGCCACACGTACCACCGGCACGGTTTCACGATGGTGATGATCAGCCACGATATCCCGGAGATCTTCCAGTGGAGCCACCATGTCGCGGTCCTCCACGACGGGAAGGTGGTCCAGGCGGCTCCCACGGCGGAGGTGGTGAATTCCGTCGACCCGTTCGGCAGGCAGCTGATCCGGGGCGACATCACCGGGCCGGTCCATCTCATGTAGGGGGCGAGGATGAAGCGGGGGACTCTCGAGACGGCGGTCGGGCTGTTCGTCCTGTTCGGGTTGGCCTGCCTGGCCTGGCTCTCCATCAAGCTCGGCAAGCTGGAGATCGTGGGGGGAGACTACGTTCCCGTGCACGCGGATTTCGCTTCGGCCTCGGGGTTGAAGAAAGGGGCCAGCGTGGAGATCGCCGGCGTCGAGGTCGGGAAGGTGGATGCGATCACTCTCGACGGGTTCAAGGCCGACGTCCTGATGAAGATCCGCGCGGGGACCAGGGTCCAGGAGGACGCCATCGCCTCCATCCGGACCCGGGGCCTGATCGGGGACAAGTACGTGAACCTCGCACCCGGCGCGTCGGACCGGCTGATTCCTCCCGGGGGCAGGATCCGGGAGACCGAGTCCTCCGTGGACCTGGAAGAGCTGATCGGGAAATTTATCCATGGAAGCGCCAGGTAAGGCGGAAAGGAGGGGGCCAGGCGCTCCGGCGGGCCTCCTTTTCCCGGTCTGGGCGATCCTGATGGTCACCCTGTGGTGGATCCCGGGTCCTTCCATGGCGGGCGCACCCACCGAACAGATCCGGGGGACGATCGACCGCGCGATCGGGATCCTCAAGGACCCGGCGCTCGCGGCGAAGGGGATGCGGGCGGAGCGGAGCGATCTCCTGAGGAAGGAGATCGCTCCCGCCTTCGATTACAACGAGATGGCGAAGCGCTCCCTCGGCCCGAACTGGCGCGGGAGGACACCGGGGGAACGGGAACGGTTCTCCGCCCTGTTCCGGGAGCTGCTCGAAAACTCCTATTTCGGGAAGATCGAGTCGTACCAGGGGGAGGAGATCCGGTACCACGAGGAGACCATCGACGGACCGTACGCCCAGGTGAAGACCCTGGTGGTCACCCGCAACGGCCAGGAGGTTCCGGTGGACTACCGGATGCTCGCGGACGGCGACCGGTACAGGATCTACGACGTCGTCATCGAGGGGATCAGCCTGGTGAACAATTACCGATCGCAGTTCAACGGCATCCTCCGGAAGGCGACCTTCGAGGAGATGATGGAAAGCCTCCGGGCCACGATCCGGGAGCAACGTTCCTAGGCAGGCATCCCCGTTCCCCCGTGCCGGCGGGGAACCGGGCCATCCCGTAATTCGGTATTATCGTTCTTCCTTCAGGACGATCCGGATATCCTGATCGGGAGACTCCGCGAATTTCTTTCTGGCCAGCCGCAGGAGCCCCATGCGGTTGGAGTGTTTCCGCCTGGATCCCCGGCGTTCCACCAGACCGCCGAGGAGGATCTTCTCTCCGTTTTCCACCTTGTAGACCGAGAACAAGCGCGACATATCGCCGTTTTCCATCCCGGTTTTCTCTCACGTCCCCAAGCGAGCCTATAATAAAGCAATTTCGGTGCCCCCCTGTCAATATCTTTGTTTATCAGGAGGTTACAGAGTCGCCTCCCGGGCCCCGTGGGAAATTCATTTCCACAATTATCCCTTGCATTCCAAGGTGTTGGCGTAGGCACCTGGCTCGGGGGCTGTTGCAACCTCACGAGGACGAGAGTAAAAGGATACTACCGGTGCATTGCGGTTTATTCGGGCCAGGGGCCCGCTCCTGTGGCAGGGCGGGCCGGAAATGGAGGGGGGCGCGGGATGAAGCGGACCGCGGCATGCGGCGGGTTGCTTTTCATAGGGAAAACAGTACAGCGTGATGACCTTCGAGGAATACCGGAAGATGGTCCGCGAGGGGATGAAGGCCTCGCAGCAGGCGATGGAGGAAATGAAGCGCCAGGGGATTTCCCTTCCGGGGGCCTCCTCCCGACCCGGAGGGAAGGTCACGGTCGCCCGCATCTCCGGAGGGACGGTCGCCGGCTATGCCTGCGACGGGTACCGCGTGTCCGTGGGGGGAACGCCGCGGGAAGAAATCTGGGGGACCGGGAAGATCGATCCGGCCGGGGAACTTGGCCCCGCCGTGTGGAAGGAGTTCGAGGATCTGTCCCGGGAGATGAAGAAGATGGGGCTGGGGCAGGATGACTACGAGGAGTCGGCGGAGTACCGGAAGGTGCTGGAGAGCGGATACCCGATGAAGTTCGTGGACAAGGAGTCGGGCGCTACGCAGGAGGTGATCCGCGCGGAGAAGAAGGGGGAGACGCTGGACAGCATCCGCGAAGGGGCGAAGGAAGGGATCAAGAAGCTCTTCAAGTGGTGACCGGCGGCGGCGCCCGCTGTGCTGCGGAAGCCGGAGCGCATGAGGGGCGAACGTGGGCGCCGGCCACCCGATCCTCGCAAGCCATCCAGGCGACGCCGATGGTATAGTGATTCGCATGAAGGCGCTCCTCCTGGAAAACATCCACCCCGGGCAGTCCGCGTATTCAAGGAGGCGGGCTTCAAGGTGGAGGAGGTTCCCCACAGCCCCGGGAAAAAACTGCTCGCCCAGATGATGGAGAACGTGGCCGTCCTCGGGATCCGGTCGAAGACCCTCGTCGGCCCCGAGATCCTTCAGCGGGCGCCGAACCTGTCGGCGATCGGCGCCTTCTGCATCGGCACGGAGCAGATCGATATCCCCGCCTGCAGCGCGCAGGGGATCGCGGTCTTCAACGCCCCCTACAGCAATACGCGCAGCGTCGTCGAGATGGCCCTGGGCGAAATGATCCTGCTCCTGCGGGGGGTGTTCGAAAGCAGCGGCAGGCTCCACAACGGCGTATGGACGAAGTCCTCCGAAGGGTTCCACGAGATCCGGGGAAAGCGGCTGGGGATCATCGGATACGGGAATATCGGCTCCCAGCTGTCCATCCTCGCCGAATCCCTCGGGATGGAAGTCGTGTACCACGACATCGAGGAAAAGCTCTCCCTGGGGAACGCACGGAAGGTCCCACTCAAGCAGCTCCTGCGCCGCTCCGACATCATCACGGTCC
>MGPV01000042.1:53439-102276 GCA_001797615.1 Deltaproteobacteria bacterium GWC2_65_14 | reverse complement strand
ATGCAGAAGGGGGTCATCTTCCTGAACCTGAGCCGGGGATTCGTGGTGGACGTGGAGGCCCTCGCCCGCCACATCCGGAAAGGCAGGATCAAGGGAGCCGCCGTCGATATCTTCCCCGAGGAGCCGGAAAGCGGCAAGGTCCCTTTCGCTTCCCCCCTGCAGGGATTGCCCAACGTAATCCCGACACCGCATGTCGGGGGTTCCACGGAAGAGGCCCAGGCGGGGATCGGCACCTTCGTCGCGGAGCGGATCGCGGCCTATTTTGCCTCCGGCGCCACCATCACGAGCGTCAACCTGCCGGTCTACCAGCCGCTGGGGAGGGCGTATCTCCACCGGTTCTCGCACATACACGAAAACATCCCCGGGATGCTCGCCCGCATCAACGACATGTTCGCGTGACGAAACGTCAACATCGCCGGACAGCACCTGCAGACCCGGGGGGCCGTCGGTTACGCGATCATCGACGTGGACGGCCCCAACACGGGGACCCTTTCGGACCTCGAGGCGATCCCCGGCACGATCCGGGCGCGCCTCATCTACTGACCGGGAAAGGAGCGACCGATGGCGATCCGCCCCAAGAGCTACAAGTACGCGACCTCCGTCCGATGGACGGGCGAGAAGAAGGGCACCCTGACCGTGGCCGGGAAGCCGCCCGTCGAGGTGGCGACCCCCCCCGAGTTCAAGGGGCACGAGGGGATCTGGTCGCCCGAGGACCTCTACGTCGCCGCCGTGAACTCCTGCATCATGACGACTTTCCTGGCCTTCGCCGGACGCGCGGGCCTGGCCTTCGAAGGGTACGAGAGCGAGGCGGAGGGGCTCCTCGAGTTCGTGGACGAACGGCTCGTCTTCACGAAGATCGTCGTCCGCCCCCGGGTCACGCTGCGGCCCGGAGCGGACCGCAAGCAGGCGGAGGAGATCCTCCACAAGGCGGAAAAAAACTGCCTCGTCTCGAACTCCCTCCGGACGGAGGTTGTTCTCGAGCCGGCCATCGGGTAGGTGCGGGGGGATTGCCCGTATCCTGACGGCAACAGGCTGCCGGATGCGGCGATTCTGACTGGAAAAACATGGTCGGGACGGGCGGACTTGAACCGCCGACCCTTGCTCCCAAGGCAAGTGGAGAGGTTGCCCGGAAGCAACCGTATCGAATTAAGTTTCACATTATTAAGTACTTACGAATGAACCATCGGTATACGGAGTATAGAGCAAATAAGCCGTATGGGCGGGCAGTGGTAAACTTACGGTAAACTTCGATGAGTGGAGATTCATCGAGGAGCTACGCTGCGAAGAGGACCTCTCCGTTTCGCGCAAAGTCAACGACGAAGGAATCTCCCCTTTCCCACTCATCCGGCGTCAGCGCCACGGCATCGAGCGGCGCAAACATCTCATAAATGACATCGCTCAGGATTTCTACCCTCTCCCAAAACCCCTTGCCGGAAAAATCGCTGGAAATGACCACCACGTCGATGTCGCTCACTGCCGTAGCGACACCCTTAGCGTACGATCCATACAATATGACCTTTTCCGGACGTATACCCCGCGCCTCAAGGCCCTTGCGAAACCGATCGACGATTTCTACAACTGCGTTTTTATCCATGCGATGACCTCCCGGCCTCCTGCAAGAATGCCTGCAACGATCTCTCCGGTGAAATCGCGCTCGACCTTCGCCAAGTCTTCCGGATAGCGGGTATGAATACTGGCCTCGCTCAGCCTTACGATGAATCGTCCGTGCGCTTCGGGAGGCATGATGCCGATCTCGTTCAACAAAAAAACCAGGCTGTGCGACTTCGGCGGAAATTCCCGGCGTTTCTCGTAGTACCACCCCTTCAACGCCTTTTCGACGGCCAGGTGGCACATGAAAACCGCATGAATATGCCGTCCGCCCTGGAGCATGTAGTCGGCCGTATCCATGTCGTAATCGGCCTGCCGAAGCCATTCTTTCGTACGTTTCTCCATTGGTAGACTATAGCAGGCAACGAGCAGGACCTGAATCGATTTCCCGCGGGCGTCCTACCGTACGGCACGGGAATGATGGATGAGTGTTCGTCCAGCCGTAATACCGCGATGTCCAAGTGGATCGAGTCGTACGGGACCGACGGCTTGACCTTCCCCCGCAGTGTTTTCGTCTTTCTGAGTTCGACAAGTCCCAACTCTTCCAGGATTGACAGGTCGGCCGAAACATTCTTGACATCCCTTTGGATGATCTTGGCCAGCTCGTAGACCGAGTCTGGATTGCGTTCCTTGATCGTACGCAGGATGGCAAGCCGCTGGTCGGTGAGGGCCCGCCGGAAAGCGCGAAGATCGGTGAAGTAGAGTCCTTCCTTCTTCGATACCGGCTCTCCCCGCTCCAATGCTTTGGCCGCCTTCGCGAAATCCCCCATGACCTGATCGACGCTCCGGATCCCGATGCTCAATTTCTTGATCTTCATTTCTTCGCCCTCCACTTAGAGATGTCCTGTAGGAATGACGGATCAATGTGGCCCTCATGGGGGTGGTCGTATCACCCCTATAGTAGAAATGCACGAGGAATCGATCGGAGAAAACCGGACCAACCCAGTCACAAATGAAGATTCATTCAGGGAGTGAAAATGCGTAAGTGCTTGAAAAACATGGTCGGGACGGGCGGACTTGAACCGCCGACCCTTGCTCCCAAGGCAAGTGGAACGGATTTTCAGAAAAACGGGTTAACGTTGGTAAACTATCGGTAAACATCGATGAACGGCGATTCACCAGGTCGCCCGTTTCCGCGAGCCCTGCTCCAGCGATCTGTCACTCCCCTCTTTTCTTCCTTACCTTAGGCAAGTGTTTCCCGATCTCCTTGCGGACGCGTCGGGCGAGGGCGACCGCCCGTCGCGCCTCGGTCAGAGAGATCTCCTCGAAATAGCCCGGGTAGCGCGCCTCCGTCGAGTAGGCAGTGAGCCTGCGCTGCTCCGGAACCGAGAGCTTCGGCCGGACGTTTTTCGGCATCAGCGAAATGAGCCGGCCCAGATCATGGGTCTTCGGAAAATCAATGTTCCTCGAAGCGAGATACGCCTTGATCGACTTCTCGATGCACTGTTGCGCATGGAAACATACGGTATCCGTCGGGCACTCTGCGCCCAAGATCAGCGTGTGGGTTGCGGTCTTCAGGTCGTTTCCCGCTTTGGCCGTCCATTCGCCAACGACTTGCATTATGCGTTCACGGTCTGGCATACACCACTTTCCCTTCCCGTGCAGCGGGCTTTTCGATCGTTCCTGCGATCTCCTTCCGCCAGGCAAACTCGTTAGGCGTCGTCACGATGATATCCTTCGGTATCCGAATGTCGTCCAGCGCCACCGCGATCTCGATTGCCTTGTTCCGCTTCGACCCCCGCACAGGCATGACGACCAGAAGATCCACGTCGCTATCGGGCCCGGCATCTCCCCGGGCGTGCGACCCGAACAGTACGATCCGTTCCGGTCCGAACCGTTTGACGATCCGCCGTACCATGGTGTCGATCTTCTTCTGGACACCGGACGCCTTCATTTGTTCACCTCGCCTTTCGCCTCAACTATGGGCCTTCAATGTCAGCGCTCACCGGCCTTCGTTTTTTTCTTGGGTTCGCTTTCCTCCGATAGATAACCCAGTCGCGCAAGCTCCTTCGCAACCAGATACCGGACAGCGGAAGAAAGGCTGCGCTCCTCCTTGGCGCAATAAGCCTCCAGCGCTTCGGCCAGAGCCCCGGTCAGACGAAGTCCCAGAAAGCGTTCCTTCTTGATCATGAGTCGATTGTTAAACATTTCATCTTGACAGGCAATGATTATTTTCGGATAATGTGTTTAACATATAGATGACGAGTTAGTGAATGATCGTTGATCAGACCCGAGGAGGTGGCCAAAATACTGGGCTGCAGCGTCGTCATATCTATAATACTACTTTGTTAGATATGGTCCATCGCGATCCCTGATGATGTCCACAACTTGTCGGAACAGTTCCTCAAGGACTATCCGGCGCAGAAAGGCCATGCTCTTGCGCCCCCGTGGGGGGGAAACCCCGCAACGGCGGGGGCGGGGTGGCATCTCCCGCCCCGCCGGGTGGTATCGGGGTTTCACCGACACCCAGCACCTCTGGTCCATAGCTCTGCCTGAGCGTCAGGAACGAGTGGGCCAGCATGACCAAAGCGACATGGCGATGAAACCCCGTCCACAGCCGTCCCTCGTAATGGTCCAGTCCCAACTCTCCCTTGGCGTCCTGATAGAACCGCTCGATCACCCACCGCAAATGAGCCATCTCCACCCATTCCCGGAGCGGCCGATCCACCTGCCCCCACAAGAAGAAATATTTCCGATCCTCCTCGCTCCGGGATCCGGTACAGGACCGCTCTCCCAGAAGCCATCCTCGAACGGGAAGAGGGGCTCCGCGATAACCGCACCGGAACACCTCGGCTTTTGCGAACTCCTTCACCAAAGGCCCCTTCGTTCCATCCCGCCAGGCCGTTCGCTCCCAAGCTTGCGGCGGAAGACCCTCCAGGATCGCACTTGCCTCCCGGGCGGGAACACGGTCCCGGATCGTTTTCCCCTTTCTGGGTCTTCCTTTGCCGGTGTACGCGGGGGGAGGATCGTCCCCGGGATCCTGGTCCACCTCTTCCGCCAGACGAAACCGCGTTGTCCTGGATATTCCCGCCACGTGGGGAATCCCTCTGGCTACCAGTCCGTCCAGCAACGACGACTGATCTCCGTATCCCGCATCCGCCACCACGGCCCGGAACGGCACACCGTTCTTTCTCGCCCGGTCGATCAGATCCAAGGCTATTTCTCCCTTGGTCTGAAAGATCGTCCTCCGGGGGACCTGGGCCTTCCGGCAACGAGATCGATTCGATGCCCAACTCTCCGGCAGGTAGAGGCGAGCGGTCACGGGCCAGTCGAATACCCGATCCACGTAATGGGCCGTCACCAGCACCTGGCAGTTGTCCACCCGTCCCAAGGTCCCCGAATATTGACGGGCGACTCCCACGGAGTCGGTGCCCTTCTTGGCGAACCCCGTGTCGTCGACGATTAGGATCCCGTCGCCCACGGCAGCAAACGTACTCATGTGTTGGAGCCGGAGTTCGTCCATCTCCCGGGGATCCCAGGCGGTTCGGGTGAGAAACTCCTGCAGGCGTTGTCCGTTGGTTCCCGGGAGGGACCGTCCCAGACCGGATGCCGTCTTGCGTTCCGCGGCCGACAGAAGGCCCGTAGCGTATCGTTCGAGGGCGTGGCGGCTTTCGGCTCGACGGACCAGTCTTCCGAAGGGTTCAAGAAACTTCTCCAATTCAACCAGCGGTTCCGGACCGGTCTTCGGGATCGACATGGATCCTCCCGGGAAAAGGGATTTCTTCCTGGAGGATATGCCGTTTCGGTGCGATGGTCAACAATTATCTAACAAAGTAGTACTAGGAATCCAACACTTCACGTACTTTTTGTGCCAGTACTTCTATCCCAAATGGCTTCCCAATAAATGCGGCATTCGCATCAAGCAATCCCTGATGAGCGATTGCTCCATCCGAATACCCTGAAACAAATAGAATTTTTACATCAGATCGGTTTTCCGATATCCTTTTTGCCACTTCCGGACCTGTCATCCCAGGCATCACAATGTCGGTCACCACGAGGTGTATCGGGTCCTTGAAGAATTCACTCAATTCCAAGGCCTTTGCTCCATTCGGAGCTTGTAACACGTTGTATCCTTTCATTTCCAAGATATTGGAAACCAGATGACGTACCGCCTCCTCGTCTTCCACCACCAGTACAGTTTCCGTGCCTCCCAATACGTCCTTTGAGGAATTGCATTTATGCGGTAACGCTTCCGCTTTTTCCTCCACCCTTGGGAAATAGATCTTAAAAGAAGTACCCCTGTTGACCTCGGTATAGCACCAGATATAACCGCCGCTTTGCTTTACGATTCCATACACCGTCGCAAGCCCCAACCCGGTACCTTTCCCGACTTCCTTGGTCGTGAAAAATGGCTCGAAGAGGTGGGATTTCGTAGCCTCGTCCATTCCACATCCCGTATCGGTCACCGCCAGAGTCACATATCGGCCGGCATGCACAAGAGCCCCCTCCCGGGGGTAGTCTTCATGGATCTCCAGGTTCGACGTCTCCACGGTAAGCTTTCCCCCTCCCGGCATGGCGTCACGGGAGTTGATTGCCAGATTCATGAGGATCTGTTCGACCTGGCCGGGATCTACCTTTACACTGCCCAATTCTTCCGCGAGGAAAGTCTCCAGCTCAACGTCCTCTCCAATCAAACGTTTCAACAGATTTCCCACGTTGAGAATAATGGCATTGAGATTCAGGACCTTCGGCTGCAACACCTGCTTGCGACTGAACGCAAGGAGCTGGCGCGTAAGGGAGGTGGCCCGTTTCCCGGCCTTCCGGATTTCATCCACTTCAAAGCACAACGGATCGGCCTCGTTAAGACGGGAGAACAGCAAATCGCTGTAGCCGTTGATCGCCGTGAGGAGATTATTGAAGTCATGGGCAATCCCCCCTGCGAGTCTTCCAACCGCCTCCATCTTTTGCGCCTGGCGGAGTTGTTCTTCTTTCTCTCTGAGTAACTTCTCCGTCCGCCTGCTCTCGGTAATGTCGAAGGCGAAGTGCATGTAGAGACCTTGCGTGACCGGTATCCAGTGTGCGTCCAATACGGCTTCCGGGGTTTCGACTATTTGGTGCTGCGGTTCGTCTTTTTCCCAAACAACAGGAGCAAGGCACCACGGGCAGGGATCTTTGCGTTTCCCCCAAGTGGAAAAACATTCCGTCCCTGGAATGGCGCCGATTTCACGACCGGCCTTGTTCGATGCCACGATTTCCCGCGTGCGAGAGCGGAGCAGGAGGGCCACGCACGGCAAGCCGTCCAAAAGGACCTGGTTCAGGAGAGTCCTCTCCTGTGCGGCCCGCTCTGCCTCTTTGCGCTCGGTGATATCCTGAATGCTTCCATCAAAACAAATAATTTTCCCCTCATCGTCTAGCACCACCTGCCCGTTGATATCCGCCCATCGGATTTCCCCATCGGATCGGTACATTTGAGATTCGAAATTATGCACTACACCCTGCTTCATCAGAAGATCCATGAATCTTGAAAAATCCTCCGGATTCACACAGGCATCGCGGACATTTATCCGAAGGCAGGATTCTTTATCCTCATATGCACCCATCTTCAAGAGCGCAGGATTTACATCTATTAATTTGGCGTCAGGAGAAGCTCGAAAAAGTCCCAGGGGGATCTTGTCGAAAAGATCCCGGTAGCGACTTTCATACTCCTTCACGACATTCACTGCATGAGAAGCACGCATCAAGTAGCGGACTCGATGGTGCAGGGCATCCCAATTGACCGGTTTTGAGATAAAGTCTGTAGCACCTACATCGTAGGCACGATCGATGGATTTAATGTCGCCCAGGTGTGTCATGACCAGGATTGGCGTTGTTTTTCCATTTTCTCGCTTGCGAATTTCAGCACAAGCGGTAAAACCATCCATCTCCGGCATCATGATGTCCATTAAAATAAGATCGGGGTGAAAATTCTCGAAGGAAGTCAACGCCTGCAATCCATTCCCGGCCTGTTCCACGGTAAATCCCGCCTGCTCGAGTGTGGTCGTCGCAATCAGGCGGATGACTTCTTCGTCATCGACCACCAAGGCCCGAGGATGTTCCCGTCGGGTAAAGCCTTCCATCATCTCACCCCTTCTTTCAAATCACCGGAGGCAAAAGCGGTCCTCATATCGCGGTCATCCTTTGAGCGTTTTCAGAGGTAGGTCACTGAAACGATATTTTCCAGAACCACACATGGGTTATTCATCGGAAGAATTCTCGTATTCCTTTAATTTCTTTAAAGGTTGGACTTCCGCCGATTTCCGTCCGCACAAGGGGAAATCCGCCGGGTGGAGCGAGGTCAGCGTCTTTGGGGGGCGCCTATAGGGCGCAGGGGATGTGACCTTAATTTCGCGAATAGGTATTGAACAGATCGGCCACGGGGAAAGAGAAAAGGGGCTACGGTCGCCCGTAACCCCTTGATTTTGTTGGTAGCGGGGCCAGGATTTGAACCTGGGACCTTCGGGTTATGAGCCCGACGAGCTACCGGACTGCTCCACCCCGCGCCATGAATATTACATTAGACACCGTGAGCGTTCCGGCGTCAAGTTTTAAAACGGGGAAACCGGCTGTCCCCGGAGGACGATTTCTTCCGCGAGGGTCCGGGCCGGGGTGTGGTCCGATCCTCTCCCTTGGGCCCGCGCTCCCCCGAATCCTTGGGTTGCCTCTTCCATTCCGGCTTGGGCTGACGAGGGCCCTTCTTCTCCCCGCGGGGCACGGCGGAAACGGGGCGGGGACCGCTTCGCTCCGGTTCCCGCTCCTTCTTTTCCAGGTAGGCGAACAGCTCCCGGACCTCCTTGCCCGTGAGATAACGCCAGCCGCCCGGCTCCAGGTTCGACAACTCGATCGGGCCGACGGCCACCCGCCTCAGCTTCATCACCCGGTGCCCGATCGCGTCGAACATCTTCCGGACCTGTTGGTACCTTCCTTCCGCGATCCGGATCGAGACCCAGGCCTTCCCTTCCCTCGCCTCCAGGAGGTTGACCCCGGCCGGGTTGGTCATCACCCCGTCGATCGGGAGCCCCCGCCGAAGGACGCCGAGCTTCCCCTGCGAAGGGGTCCCCTTCACCTTGGCGACGTAGGTCTTGTCGACCCCGAATTTCGGGTGAGTGAGCCGGTAGGAAAGATCCCCGTCGTTGGTGAAGAGCAGGAGTCCCGTGGTGTGAAAGTCCAGACGTCCCACCGGGAAGACCCGCGAGGAGAGGGACCCCACGAGGGAGGCGGCGGTCTTGCGCCCCTCCTTGTCCTTCATCGTGGTGACCACCTTGTCGGGCTTGTAGGCCATCAGGTAGAGCGGTTCCTCCGGGATCAATGCGAGCAGGTTGCCGTCGAGGCGGACCTCCCCGCGGTCCGGGTCGAAGAGGGTCCCGGGCTCGTTCACCCGCGATCCCCCCAGGGTCACCCGGCCCATCCGGATCATCCCGTCCGCCGTGCGGCGGGAGACCCCCGCGGCCTGCGAGAGGAACCGGTTCAGCCTCTGCCCATCCTTGGGTTCCATCCCCTCGCCCGTCAATCCTCCGGCCGCTCCGGCTCGTCGTCGGAGAGCCCCTCCGGGATGTCGTTGTGCTCCGTCACCAGCGGTTCGGCGGGATCGAAGGTGAGGAACCCCGCGGCGAACTCGTACTTCGACTGGGAGGGGCCCGGGGCGGAAAGCTCCTCCTTGTCCGCATAGATCACTCCTCCGCGGGAGGCGGCGTCCGCCAGCAGGTCGTCCGAGATTCCCTCCGGGAGAACGCCGCTTGTGTACAGCAGCGGCTCCCCGTGCTCCGCCTGAGAGAGCTCCTCGGCCAGCTCCTCTCCACCCTCCTGGAGGGTATCGTCGTACCCGGGGAAGAGGTCGGGCTGCCCGGGCGCCGCGGGAACGAGCGCCCCCGTCGCCGTCGCGAGGAAATCCTCGATGTCCCGCATCGAGGGGAGGTCGGAGAGGCTTTCCAGGCCGAACACCTCCAGGAACTCCCGGGTCGTCCCGAAGAGGAAGGGCCGGCCGGCCACATCCTTCTTCCCCACCACCTTCACCAGACGGCGGTCCATCAGCGTCTTCAGCGAGGCGGCACAGTCGACCCCGCGGATCTGCTCGATCTCCAGCCGGGTGACCGGCTGCCGGTAGGCGACCACCGCCAGCGACTCCAGGGAAGGCCTCGTGAACCGGGGGGGCTTCGTCTCGAAGAGCCTGCGGACATGCTCCTGGTTGGCCGGGTTCGTCCGCAGCTGCAGCCCCCTGGCGACCTCCTCCACCAGGATTCCGGAGGACTCCGGGGGATGCTTCGCCTTGAGGATCGCGGCGACCTGCCGCACCTCGGATTTCCCCAGTCCTCCGAGCAGCTGGCCGATCCGATCGAAGGAAAGCGGCTTCGCGGAGACCAGGAGAAGGCTCTCGAGGATGGAGGCCGCCCGGGCGTAATCCTCCCCGCCTTCCCGGGGCCCTCCACCGCCTTCCGCCTCACCCTGCGCCGGATTCTTCGTGACCTCGTCCATCGTCACCCTCCCGCACGGCCGGCACGATGGTGATCAGCCCCATCGGCGCGGCCTGGTAGGCCTTGACCGTCCTCAGTCGGATCAGTTCCAGGATCGCCAGGAAAAACGAGAAGAGCTCGTTCTTCGTCGGGAACTCCTCCATGAGCCGGTCGAACCGGATCGCCCCGTCCTCCCGGAGCCGGTCGAGGAGGAAGGCGATCGCGTCCGCGATCGGGAGCCGGTCCACGTAGATGTCGACCGCCTCCTGCTGCGGCATCCTCTCCAGGACATCCTTGAAGGCGGTGATGAGATCGGCCAGCGAGAGCTCCGTGAGGAGCACCTCACCCTCTGGGACCTCCTCCCCGGGGAAGTCCCGGGCGAACACCTCCCGCCCCAGCAGCGGCCTCTCCCCCAGCCGGGCAGCCGCCTCCTTGATCCTTCCGTACTCGACGAGACGCCGGGAGAGCTCGGCCCGCAGGATCTCCGGGTCCTCCTCCGCCTCCGCCTCGTCGCCATGCCGGGGAAGCAGCGACCGGGACTTGATGTAGAGCAGCGTCGAGGCCATCACGAGGAACTCGCCGGCCACGTCCAGGTTCAGCGACTGCATCAGGTCCAGGTAGGCCAGGTACTGCTCCGTGATCCTCGCGATCGGGATGTCGTGGATATCGAGCCGGTCCTCCCGGACCAGGTGGAGCAGGAGGTCGAGGGGGCCCTCGAAGACCTCGAGCGTGACGCGGATCCCCTGCCCGGAATCGTCCCCTGCGGGGCGATCGCCCGCCGCGCCGCCATGTTCCCGTCCCGCTTCTTCTTTCTTCATCGTCAGATCCGGACCGCCTCCCGCACCGTCTTCATCTTGGCCGCTGCGGTCTTGCGGGCCCGCTCCGTCCCCTCGTCCAGGATCCTCCGGACGGAAGTCCCGCTCTCCACGATCTCTTTTCGCCGCTGCCGGACCGGGGCCAGCACCTTCTCCATATGGTCGAACATCCACTTCTTGCACTCGATGCAGCCGATCCCGGCCGTCCGGCACCCGACGTCCACCTTCCGGATCGTCTCCTCGTCGGAGAAGATCTTATGGTAGGCGAAGACGTTGCAGATCTCCGGGTTCCCGGGGTCGTTCCGGCGGACCCGGGCCGGGTCGGTCACCATCGGCCTCACCTTCTCCCAGACCTCCTCCGCCGTATCGGACAACAGGATCGCGTTCCCGTAGGTCTTGCTCATCTTCCGGTTGTCGGTCCCCATCAGCTTGGGGGTCTCCGTCAGGTAGGCCTCCGGGACGGCGAAGGTCTCCCCGAAGAGGAAATTGAACCGCCGGGCGATCTCCCGCGTCAGCTCGAGGTGGGGGACCTGGTCGATCCCCACCGGCACCAGCGACGCGTCGTACATCAGGATGTCGGCCGCCTGGAGCACCGGGTAGCCGAGGAACCCGTAGGTGTGCAGGTCCCGCGTCGCCTGCTCCCGGAGCTGCTCCTTGTAGGTGGGGTTGCGCTCCAGCCAGGGAAGCGGGGTGATCATGGAGAGGAGCAGGTGCAGCTCCGCATGCTCGGGGAGATGGCTCTGGACGAACAGGGTCGCCTTCTCCGGGTCGATCCCCGCCGCCATCCAGTCGATGATCATGTCGTCCACGCTCTCCCGGATCACCCCGCTGTTCTCGTACTCGGTCGTCAGCGCGTGCCAGTCGGCGGCGAAGAAGAAGCAGTCGTGGTCCTCCTGGAGCTTCCTCCAGTTCACCAGGACCCCCAGGTAGTGCCCCAGGTGGAGCTTGCCGCTCGGCCTCATGCCGCTCAGTACCCGTTTGCGCAATGGAGTTCCCCCCGCGACCTTACGGAATTCCCCCCAGGAATACGGCGAAGAGCAGCCTCATCAGGGGGTAAACGATCCCACGTATTATACCCAACGGGTCGAACATGAACAGGAAGATCAGGATCAGCATCCCGTACCGCTCGATCGAGGCGAGCGCCTGGGAGGCACGGAACGGGAGAAGCCCCACCGCGATCCTCCCGCCGTCCAGGGGGGGGATCGGGATCAGGTTGAAGATCGCCAGCAGGACGTTCCACTTGATCGAGGCGACGCACATCAGCGCCAGCGGCAGGAGCACCATCTGGGCCGTCCCTTCGGCCTGGGAATGGACCCCGGAGAAGAAGACGTCCCGGACCACGGCCGGGTCGAGCATCCCGATCAGGCGGAAGAGGAGGCCCGACAGGGCGGCCAGGGCGAAGTTCGTCACCACGCCCGCCGAGGCCACGTAGATCGGGTCCCGCTTCTGGTCCCGGAGGAGACGGAAGTTCACCGGGACCGGCTTCGCCCAGCCGAACAGGAAGGGGCTGCGGGTCAGGATCAGGATCGCGGGAAGGAGAATGGTCCCCACCGGGTCGATGTGGGCGATCGGGTTGAGGGTCACCCGTCCGAGCATCTTCGCCGTGGGGTCCCCCTTCTTCATCGCCACGTACCCGTGCGCCGCCTCGTGGAAGGTGATGGCCAGGATCAGTGGGACCGCCTCGATGGAAATCCTGTGCAGGAATGCCTGGATGTCGAACAACCGAACCCCCTTCGCCGGCAAAGGTATATGGTAGCAGATGCGGGAGAAAAAGGGGGCCGGCAACCGCTCCGCGCCGCGTTCCGGGGGCTGTCCCTACCCCTTGGGGAAGCTGGAAAGCACGAAGGAAAGCTCGTCGGCCTTGGTTTTCAGCTCCCCGGCGAACTTGCGCTCCAGGATCTCGTCGAGGATCTCCTTGAAGACCGGGCCCGGACTGTAGCCGAGCCCGACCAGGTCCTTCCCCGTGACCTGCGTCCGGACCGACTTGAGCTGGGTGAAGTAGAGGGAGATGTAGCGCTTGATGTCCGGGTGTTTCGCCTTGGCCATCAGGAAGAGGATCACCTCGTTCGGAAGGGGGGAAAGGGCGTCGTAGACGATCTTCCGGGAGACGACCCGGGTGGAGAGGAGCCGGTCGCGGACCTCCGGCGCCTCCTCCTTCGAGATGCGTATCCATTCCCGGACCCGCCTCCCGGCCCCGAATTCGGCCGCCAGCCGGTTCGCCTCCTCCGGCTCGAGCGGATCGAGCAGGGAGAGGAACAGGACCCCCCACCGCTCGACCTTCTCCTCGAGGAAGAGGAGGGAGAACCATACCAGGATCTCGGCGGTCTCCTCCAGCAGCCCGATCTGGGCCTTGTCCAGGGTGATCCCGGGGTGGATGGAGGGTCCCACCCGGAAGTCCGCCAGGCGGCGCAGAACGCCGACCGGCTCCTCCTCCGCGAGTATCAGCTCCAGCTCCCCGAAGAGCCGGGGCTTGGGCAGCCGCCGGATCAGGTCGAGCCGGACGGCGTTGCGGATCAGGTTCTGGGTGTGCTTGCCGATGGTGAAGCCGAACCGGCGCTCGAACCGCGCGGCCCGGAGGATCCTGGACGGGTCCTCGACCAGGGAGAGGGAGTGAAGGACCCGGATCACCTTCTCCTTGATGTCCCGCTGGGCTCCGTAGAAGTCGATCAGCTCCCCGAAGGCGCCGGGGTTGAGCCGCAGTGCCAGCGTGTTGACGGTGAAATCCCGCCGGTAGAGGTCCAGCTTGATGCTGCTGAACTCGACCACCGGAAGGGCCGCCGGCTCCCGGTAGTACTCGACCCGCGCCGTGGCGACATCCACCTTGTACCCGTCCGGGAAGACCAGGACCGCAGTCCCGAACTTGTGGTGGGGGCGCACCCTGCAGGGATGCTCCCGCGCGAAGGCCTCCGCGAAGGCGATCCCGTCCCCCTCGATCACGATGTCCAGGTCCAGATTCTCGTTCCGCATGAGGATGTCACGGACGACACCCCCCACCACGTAGGCGTTCATCCCGATCCGCTCGGCCACCTCCCCGGCGGCCTGCAGGATCCCGAAGACCGCCTTCGGGAGGCGCTCCCGGACCAGGTTCGAGACTATCTTGCTCCGCGCCGGGGCTCCCTCGGCCGGGATATCATACTCGCCCCCGGGGTGGACCAGGTCCCGCACCTGGTGGAGAAACCGGAGAAACTCCGTCCGGGTGATGATCCCGACGAGCCGCCCCCCGGAGACGACCGGGACGAGGCGCTGGTTGCTCGCGATGATGATCTCCTGCACCCGCCCCACATCCTCCGAAGGCCCGACCGACTCTACGTCGGTATTCATGTAATCCTCGACTTTTTCATCTCCAAGCCCATGATACAAAGCCTTTTCCACAATCTGTCTGGTGATGATCCCGGCGACCTCATCCCCCCGGAGGACGGGAACGGCATTGATGTTGTACCGGGTGAGCATGTTGTGGATGTCGGTCATCGTATCCTGGACCGCAGCGGTCCGCGGCGGGGTCACCATGAGGTCCTTCGCGGTCCGCAGCGGAATCACCTTTTTCGCGAGGATTTCCAGGATCCTCTCCCGGACCTGGAAGATCGTCGCATCCTTCACGTTGGCAGAGGCGGCGTAGTGGTGGCCGCCCCCCCCGAACTCCCGCATCACCGCCCCCACGTCCACGTCGGGCTTGCGGCTGCGGGCGACCAGCACGACCCGGTCCCCCATCTGGCAGACGGCGAAGAGGACGTTGACCGCCTCCATGTCGCGCAGCTTGTGGACCAGGACGGCGAGGTCCCCCACATACTCCTCCCGGCGCGCCTCGGCTATCACCACCTCCACCCCGTGGACGGTGTAGACGCGGGACCCCTGTATCAGGTCGTAGAGGAGGGAGACCTGCTCGGCGCTAAGGTCCTTGGCGAGGATGTCCGCCACCGCCCCCAGGTTGGCCCCGCAGGAGAGGAGGTGGGCCGCCGCCCTGTAGTCCTCCACCGTGGTCGAGGGGAAGATGAGCGACCCGGTGTCCTCGTAGATCCCGAGCATCATGACGGTGGCCTCGTCCGGTGAGATCGGGATCCCGCGCTCCTGCAGTATCCCCACCAGGATCGTGGTGGTCGACCCCACCTTCAGGATCACCTCGTGCGCGCCCCGGATGTCGGCCTCCTCGTCGGGGTGGTGGTCGTATACATGGACCTCCACTTCGGGCCGTGCGACCACCTCCCGGAACACCCCGATCCGGGAGGAGTTCCGGATATCCACCAGGATCACGCGGGTGACCGCCGAGAGGTCGACCTCCTTGGGCTTGAGGATCTCCATCGCGTAGAGGGCCGACTGGAGGAGGAACCCCCGGACCGACTCCTCCTTCGAGCCGGGCAGCACCAGGACCGCGCCGGGATAGAGCTTCTTCGCCGCCAGCATCGAGGCGATGGTGTCGAAGTCGGCGTTGATGTGGGTCGTGATGACGTCCACGCGGGGCCTACCCCCTCGGGTGATGCTTCCGGTGGATCTCCTTGAGCCGCTCGGCCGTCACGTGCGTGTAGATCTGGGTGGTGGAGATGTCGGCGTGCCCGAGCATCGCCTGGACCGCCCGCAGGTCCGCCCCTCCCGCGAGCAGATGGCCGGCAAAGGAGTGGCGCAGGCTGTGCGGGGAGATCCTCCCCCGGACGCCGGCCTCCCTCGCCCACCTCCCGATCCGGTTCCAGAGGGTCTGGCGGGTGATCGGGCGCCCCCTTCGGCTCAGGAAGAGGGCGTTCGTCGCCCCCCTTCCCTTCAGGAAGGCCGGCCGGCCCCGCTCGAGATAGAGCTGAAGGGTTTCCAGGGCCGGGAGGGCGACCGGGACCACCCGCTCCTTCCCCCCCTTTCCCGTGATCCGGAGAAACCCCGCGCGGGGATCGACATGCTCCTGCCGCAGCGTCACGACCTCCGAGGCCCGAAGCCCCGAGGCGTATATCAGCTCGAGCATGGCCCGGTCGCGCAGCCCCTCCGGGGTCCGCGAGTCGGGGGCGGCGAGGAGCCGCTCCACCTCCGTGTGGGTCAGGGTTTTCGGGAGCGGGCGGCCGATCCTCGGGCCCCGCGCCTCGGAAACGGGGCTGGTGGAAAGCACCCCTTCCCGCACGAGGTATCGGAAGAAGGAGCGGATCGTCGAAACCTGACGGGCGACGGTTCGCGCGGAGAGTCCCCCCTCCCGAAGGAAGGAGAGGAACCGGAGAAGGTGCGGCCTTCCGAACGACTCCGGCGAGACCCCTTCCCGCGCCAGGAAGGAGCAGAATCTGCGCATGTCGAAGCCGTACGCCTCGACCGTGTTCGCGGAAAGCCGCCTCTCCGTCCGAAGGTGCAGCAGGAAGGCGTCGGCCCGGGCGTCGGTGTCCACCGGTCCCCTCACCCCTCCGGGTTCCGTCCCGCCGCCGCCCGGGGAACGTCCCCTTCGGATGCCTCCTCCCGGAAGAGATCGAGGATCCCGGCCTCCATCGAGGAGAGGTCGACCACGGCGCAGGTCGCCCTCCCGCTCACGAACCCGCAGGCCTCCCCGGGGTTCAGCACGAGCGCCCTCCCCACCCGCATCGTCAGCGGGCGGTGGGTGTGCCCGAACAGGATCAGGTCGAACTTTCCCCCCTCCCCGATCTCCTCCTGCAGCTCGTCGAAGGTGTGGGCCATCAGGATCCGCCTCCCCCCAAGCACGGGCATGTGGGGACCCCGGTGGAACCCGTTTCCCGACGCCTCCTGAAGGCCCCGAAGGTCGTCGTCGTTGTTCCCGAACACGCCGACCAGCGGAATCCCGCTGGCCCGGAAGCCCTTGAGAAGATCCGGGGAGCAGACGTCGCCCAGGTGCAGGACCACGTCGATCCGCTCCTCGAGAAACCGCCGCAGGGCCGCTTCCACCCCCTCCCGGTGGTCGTGGCTGTCGGAGAGGATCCCCGCCTTCATCCCGCGCCCCTCTTCACTCACCGATCGCCGCAAGGAGCGCCTTCCGGAGCTCCTCGAGGTCCTCGGACCGGAGGATCTTCTCTCCCTCCCGGTTCTGCAGGTAGAAGACGTCGGCCACCTGGTCCGCCTTCGTCGAGATCTTCGACAGGGCGATGTCGATCCCCAGGGCCGAGAAGGTCCGGGTGATGTCGTACAGCAGGCCGATCCGGTCGTAGGTGAAGATGTCCACGACCGTGTACCGTGAGGAGGCCTCGTTGTCGAAGACGACCCGGGTGGGCCGGTACCGGGATACCTTCTCCCGGACGAACCGGGGGGACATCCGCTCGGCGAACAGCCGGTCCACCCCGGTCTCCCCCTTGAGAACCGCGACCAGGTCCGCCGCCACCCGATCCCCCTTCGGATCGTCCCGGATCGACTTCCCCAGATAGGTCACGTAGAAGCTGTCGAGCGCGACCCCGTCGATCGAGGTGGAGATGGTGGCGTTCAGGATGTTGAACCCGTTCGCCGACAGGGTGCCGGCGATCTTCGCGAACAGGCCGCGCTGGTCGGAACAGGCGATCAGGATCTCCGAAGCGCCCGATTCGGGGAAATCGGACAGCTTCACCCTCGGGGTGCTCCCGTCGTATTCCCGGAGGATCCCGAAGTGGTCCCGGAAGCGGGCGTCGGGTGTCGCGTGGAAATACCGGTCGTCGAACCGGGAGATATAGTAAAGGATTTCCTCTTCCGGAAACCCTTCCAGCAATTCCCGGACCTGCTCCCTCCTGCGCCTCGGCTGCTCCTCGAAGATCCGCTTGAGCGTCCCCGTCTCGAGGAAGTTTTTCGCCTTGGCATACAGTTCCGCGAGGAGCATCGCCTTCCACTGGGTCCAGACCTCCGGCCCGACCGCCCGCAGGTCCGCGTAGGTGAGCAGGTAGAGCATGTCCAGCCGGCGAAGGGTTCCCACCGTCTCGGAGAACCCGAGGATCAGCTCGATGTCGTGCATGTCCCTGCGCTGGGAAACGTGCGCCATCAGCAGGTGGTGCTCGACGAGGAAGACGAGATCCAGGACCTGCTCCGCGGAGAGCCCCAACCGGACCCCGATCTCCTGCACGATACCGGCCCCGATCTTCGAGTGCCCGTGCCCCTTCCCCTTCCCGATGTCGTGGAAGAGGATCGCCAGGTTCAGCAGGTCCTTCCGGGGAATCGCGCGGTAGATCGCCAGGAACTCCTCCTCCTCCCTGGTCCGGGACGCCGCCGTTTCGATCCCGGCCAGGACGCTCGTGGCCCGGATCAGGTGGATGTCCACGGTGTACACGTGATAGATGTCCCGCTGGACGCGGAAGGAGAGGGAGGAGAACTCCGGGATGTACCGGCCGAGGAACCGGCTCTCGTGCATCGCAGTGAGCGTCTCCCGCAGGAAAAGCGGATCCGAGAGGATCTCGAGGAACCGTTTCGCCGACGACGGGTCCTCCCGGAACCCGGGCCCGAGCGCGGGAAGCGCCTTCTGGATGGCCGCCTTCGCCTCCGCGGACATCGCGGACCGTGTCCGCTGCATCGTCCGGAAGAACTCGAAGATCTTCCCGGGCTCCTTCCGGAAGGAGACCCCCTCCAGGGGATGGACCTTCCCCTTGTAGAGGACCGCGACTCCCTCGATCTTCTTCCTCTGGACGGAGAGGATCCTGCCGCGGATCCCCTCGGGGAGGAACCGGTCGACCTGCTCCAGGATCTCCTCCGCGATGTGAGCCGCCATCGCGGCGTTCATGTAGTAGGTCCGCATGAATCGCTCGACCGCCAGGTCCCTCCCCCGCGAGCGGTACCCGAAGTTTCCGGCCATCCTGTCCTGCACCTCGAAGGTGAGCACGTCGGCCTTCTTCCCGTTCAGGGTGTGCAGCTCGTTCCGCACCCGGAGCAGCCAGTCCTGCGCATGCTCGAACGCCCGGATCGTCTTCGAGGAGACGACCCCCTTGTTCCCGAGCTCCCGCAGGTCCCTGCACTTGTACTTGATCCTGGCGGACCAGAGGGCGGTGTGGAGGTCCCTCAGACTCCCCTTCCCCTCCTTGACGTTCGGTTCGAGCACGTAGACCGTCGCCCCGTACTTTGCGTGGCGGCTCCGCATCTCCACCAGCTTCCGGTCGATGAACCGGTCGGATTGGGTGTAATAGAGGAACTTCTCGATCTCCGGGAGCGACTCCCGGTAGAACTCCGCTTCCCCCGCGACGAAACGGCAATCCATCAGGGAGGTCCGCACGGAATCGTCCGCGGTCGCCATCCGGATCGTCTCCTTCACGGTGCGGACGCTGTGCCCGACATCCATCCCCAGGTCCCACAGCGGGTACAGGATCGACTCGGTGACCGCCTCGACATACCGGTCCACCTTGTACGGATAGAGGAACAGCAGGTCGATGTCGGACTTCGGGCAGAGTTCCCGCCGTCCGTATCCTCCCACCGAGACGAGGGAGAGGCGGTACGCAAGGTCGGGAGCGGATGCGAGGAACTGCTCCCGCCCCCGGAGGTAGAGGGCCCGGATCACGTCGTCGACGGCGTCGGAAACCCCGCGGGCGGCCAGGGTCCCCCCCCCGAGGGTCTCCCGCTGCTCCGAGAGCACCGAGGCCAGGGTGCCCGCGAGATAGTCCTTCAGATAGAGCCGGAAATCCCGGTCGGAGGTCTCCTTCCCGGCGATGGCGGCGTTGAAGACCGGGGGGGTCACGGTCGGCTCACGTGCCGGCGCTGGCCAGCGCGCCGTTCTTTTCCCCGTAGTAGCGGATCGCCTCCGCGACGCTGTGCGCGATCGTCTCCAGGTAGGCGCGGCTGCGCAGCCGTGTTTCCTCCGTCCGGTTGCTGATGAACGAGGCCTCCACCAGGACCGCCGTCATCCGCGCGCCCACCAGCACGTAGAAGGGGGCCTGCTTCAGCCCGAGGTCCTGGACCGGCCCGTGCCGCCGCCTCACGTTCCGCACGATCGAATCGTTCACGCTCTTGGCGAGGCGCAGCGATTCCTTCTTCCGGCCGTAGGTGGAAAGGTCGTCGATGATGAACTTCACGGCGGAGAGCTTCGCCACGGGAACCCCGTTCTCGCGCGCCGCCAGTTCCAGGGATTCCCGGTCGGTGGCGTGGCTTAGCACGTAGGTCGAGATCCCCTCGGCCCTCCGGTTGCGGCTCGCGTTGATGTGGAGCGAGACGAAGAGGTCGGCCGCCGCCTGGTTCGCCATGGCGGTCCGCTCCTCGAGCGGGATGAAGAGGTCGGAATCCCTCGTCATCCGGACGTCGAACCTTCCGTCGGCCAGAAGCTGCTGCCGGACGAGACGCCCGATCTCGAGGACCACGTCCTTCTCCATCAGGCCGGAGGGGCCGATCGCCCCCGGGTCCTTCCCGCCATGGCCCGGATCGATCATCACCAGGATCCTTCCCCTCGTCGGAGCCGGCCCGGCGGCCGGGGAGGACCCGCTCCCCTTCGAGTCGATGTCCACGATGATCCGCGGCGGACCGGAGAGGTCGAACACCCGGTAGCCGCTTTCCCGCTCGAGGTCGAGCACCACCCGGACGATCCCCTGGCGGTTCCGTCCGGCCCGCACGTCCCGGAGGAGGCCGTCCTTCACGCGCACGGGGGCCCGCAGGAGCTCCTCCCGGACCTCCGCCGCTTCGATGTCCAGAAAGATCCTGGGAGGAAGCCCGTTGCCGGGATCCGCGGGAAGGAAGCCCGCCTCGTATCTCGCCTCCCCCTCCAGGTCGATCACCACGCGGGTGTATTCGCCGCTCGACCAGTGGCGGATTCCGGATACGGCGGTCGTTGCGGGGGACGCGGAAGACACCGGGGACAGAAATGCCAGGAGCGACGCGAGGAGAACCGCGTTACGATGGCGGGTGAGAAATCTCACCGATTTCCCTTTGACAACCTCTCTTTCCAGGCCACCAGCCGCAGGAGCGCGTCCAGTGGCGTGAACCGCTCGGCGTCCGCCTTGCGGATCTCGTCGAGCACCGCCTCCTCCTCGGACGAAGGCCGGGGCCCGCGGAACAGATCCATCTGGGCGCCCGCGGCCGGGTCCGCAGCCCCCGGGCCGGCGATGCTGGGCATCCCGTATTCATTATACTCGGCGGATTCCAGGTTTTTCAATATTTCTCGCGCCCTTTCGATCACGGGGCCCGGGATCCCGGCGATCCGCGCCACCTGGATCCCGTAGGATTTGCTCGCGCTCCCCTCGTCGATCCGCCGCAGGAAGATGATCTCCCCCTGCCACTCCCGGACCGCCACGTGGAAGTTCCTCGCCCGCGGCCGGGTCTGCGCGATGTCGGTCAGCTCGTGGAAGTGTGTCGCGAAGAGGACCTTCGGCCGGTCGGCATGGTCGTGCAGGTGCTCCGCCACGGCCCAGGCGATGCTCAGGCCGTCGAAGGTGCTCGTCCCCCGCCCCACCTCGTCGAGCACCACGAGGGTCCTTGGGGTGACTCCGGAGAGGATCCGGGAGGTCTCCCGCATCTCGACCATGAAGGTGCTCTCCCCGCGGGAGATGTCGTCGGACGCCCCGATCCGGGTGAAGATCCGGTCCACCACGCCGAGCTCGGCCCGGTCGGCCGGGACAAACGATCCGGCCTGGGCCAGCAGGACGATGAGCGCCACCTGCCGGATGTAGGTCGATTTCCCGGCCATGTTCGGACCGGTGAGGACCGCGACCTGCGTCTCGCCGGGGGAGAGGCGGCAGTCGTTCGGCACGAAGGCGTGCCGCCCGAGGATCCGCTCGACGACCGGGTGGCGGCCGTTCCCGATGACGATCTCCCGTCCCGCGTTCACGGAGGGACGGCAGTACCCCGAGGAGACGGCCAGCTCCGCGTAGCCGAGGAGGACGTCGATCTCCGCCACCGCCCCCGCGGCCCGGACGATTCCGGGCAGATGCGCCTTGAGCTCCTCCCGGAGCGCGAGGAACAGCTCCTCCTCGAGGGCGCAGCGCTCCTCCTCCGCCCGAAGCGTCTTCGCCTCGAACTCCTTGAGCTCCTGCGTGACGAACCGCTCCGCGTTCACCAGCGTCTGCCGCCGGGTATATTCCTCCGGGACCCGGTCGAGGTTGGCGCGCGACACCTCGATGGAGTAGCCGAACACGCGGTTGTACCGGATCTTCAGGCTCTGGATTCCGGTTCTCTCCCGTTCCCGCGCCTCCATGCCGGCGAGGATCTCCCTGCCGTGCGTGAGGAGGTGGGCCAGTTCGTCCACCCGGGGGTGGTGTCCCTCCCGGAAGACCTCTCCCTCCCGGAATCCGACGGGGGCCTCCTCCCGCAAGGCCCCCGACACCTTCTCCACGAACGCACGGTGATCCCCCATCCCCTCCCGGGCCTGGGCCAGCAGAACGCTTACGGCGGAGGAGAGGGCCTCCCGGATCTCCGGCAGATCCTGCAGGGCGCGGGACAGCGCGACGATATCCCGGGGGCCGCTCCGGTCCTGGGCAAGGCGGGACGCCAGGCGGGAGAGGTCGGGGAGCCCGCCCAGCCGCTCCGCGAGCAGCTTCCGCTCGTGTCCGCACTCGACCAGCTCGGCCACCGCCTCGTGACGCTCCCCGATCCGCTTCGGGTCGACGAGAGGCGAGGCCAGCCAGGAGCGCAGCAGCCGCGCTCCCATCGAAGTCCGCGTCCGGTCCACCGCCCACAGCAGGCTTCCCTTCCGATCGCCCGACAGGGAGGAGAAGATCTCCAGGGTCCGCACCGCCGCCTCGTCCAACGCAAGGTAGCGTCTTCCCTCCTTCTCCGTGACCCGGCGGATCTCCGCGAGGGCGGCGGGCTGATGCTTGCGGAGGTAGAGCAGCGCGGCCGAGACGGCGACCCGTGCGGGATGTCCGGGGCCGGGCATCCCCTCGATCCCGGCCGGGACCTCGAAGCGCTCCACCTCCCCGGGGGAAAGCTCGGTCACGAGCGTTCCCTCGAAGAGCCGTCCCATCCGCTGCGCCCCGTCCTCCCGCCCCGGGGTCTCCTCCGGGGACTCCCCCTCCACGAGGACGAACTCCGACGGGGTGAGGAGGTAGAGGGCGTCGGAAAGCGCTTCCGCGCTGTCGCAGGCCTCGTAGAAGAACTCCCCGGTCGTGGCGTCCAGGGCCGCGTAGGCAAAGGGGGAGGACGGCCGCACCGCGGCGAGGAAGTTGTTCCCCCGGGCGTCCAGGCACTCCTCTTGGAAGACGAGCCCGGGGGTCACCACCTCGGTCACCTCCCGGCGGAAGAGCCCGCGTCCGCCCGGCTCCTCCATCTGCTCGCAGATCGCCACCTTGCACCCCTGCCGGATCAGCTTCGACAGGTAGGCGTTCCGCGCATGGTGCGGAATGCCGCACATCGGGATGTTCGCCTCCTTGTCCCGGGTGGTCAGCGCGATGTCGAGCAGGCGGGATGCGCGGATCGCATCCTCGAAGAACATCTCGTAGAAATCCCCCATGCGGAAGAAGAGGATGCAGTCCCGGTACCGGGACTTGATCTCCACGTATTGCTGCATGGCGGGGGTCAGCGGTACCGACATCACCTTCTCGCGGAGTGGCGGTCGCCGGGCGCGGAGGTCACCGGGAGGGACGCAGCGGCCCGAATCTCCCGGAAAGCCTCGCATGCGTCTCCCGAAGCGATTCCGGGAGAACGCGGGTCGACACGACGGAGGTCATGAAGTTCGTGTCCCCTTTCCACCGGGGAACGAGATGCAGATGCAGGTGGTCTTCCACCCCGGCGCCGGCCGCCTTGCCGAGGTTCATCCCGATGTTGAGCCCCTCCGGGGAATACTCCTCCCCGATCGCCTTCGTGCCCAGGGCAAGCAGGGAGATCAGCTCCCCCCGCTCCTCCGGCGTGAGGTCGGAAAGATCGGCCACGTGTCTCCTCGGGGCCAGCAGAACATGCCCGTTGTTGTAGGGATACCGGTTCAGGACGGCGAGGGTGGCCGGGTACAGCCCGAGCACCAGCCGCTCGGGGTCGTCCCGCTCATCCTCGCCTACGCAGAAGATGCACCGCCCTCCGGAGGAACCGCCCCCCCGGATATACTCCATCCGCCAGGGGGAGAAGATCCGCTCCACTACGGGGTCACCCGTTGACCATCTCCCGCAGTTCCTTGCCGACCTTGAAGAAGGGGATCCTTTTTTCCGGGATGAAGACCTTTTCCCCGGTCTTGGGATTGCGCCCCTCCTTTGCGCGGCGGACGCGGACGGTGAAGCTGCCGAAGCCTCGGATCTCGATCTTCTCCCCGCGCTGCAGGGCATCCCGCATGTTGTGGAAGACCGTGTCCACGATCACCTCGCATTCCTTCTTCGTCAGCGTGCCGAGTTTCTCCGACATCATCTGCACCAGGTCGCTCTTCGTCATGCCACGTTCCCTCCGGGATCGTTATCGTGAAAGATAGTCCAATCGAAACCGGGAATGGGTCAATGCCTCGTCGATTATACTTTTCGCCTCGTCCCGAAGCAATTCCAGAATGGAGAACCGCTTTTTCGGGGGAGTGACCACCTTCGGCTCCCCCTCGATCTTCGCCATCCGGGCCGCCTCCGCGACCGCGTCCTCCTGGTTCCCGAGGACGTCGACCAGCCCCCGCTCCTTCGCCTGCTCCCCGGAGAAGATCCGGCCGTCGGCGATCGCGAGAACCTGTTCCCGCGGCAGGTTCCTCCCCTCGGCCACCGCTCCCACGAACTGTCCGTGGACGTTGTCGATCACCCCCTGGAGGAGCTTCCGCTCCCCGGGCTTCATCTCCCGGACGGGGGAGCCGATGTCCTTGTAGTCGCCGCTCTTGACCACCATCCCCCGGACCCCGATCTTCTCGATCAGCTCCTTGACGTTCACGAACTGCATGATGACGCCGATGGAGCCGGTGATGGTCCCGGGGTTGGCGAAGATCTTCTCGGAGGCGCAGGCGATGTAGTATCCCCCGGAGGCGGCCAGCGCCCCCATGGAGGTCACCACCACCTTCTTCCCCCGGAGCTTCCGGACCTCCTCGTGGATCTCCTGGGAGGGACCGACCCCTCCCCCCGGGGAGTTGATCCGGAGGACGATCGCCTTGACCGAATCGTCCTTCGCGAACTTGCGGATCTGCCCGATGACCGGTTCGGAGTCGGCGATCAGCCCAATGATGGGAACGATGCCGACCTTTCCGCCCCCCAAAAACGACATATCGCCCATCCGGGAAACGATCCCCAACAGGAGGAAAAACCCGGCCATTGACGCGAGAATGACGGCGCATCCCCGGAGAAACGGACGACGTCCCCGTCGCACGGGGGATGGACTCCCTTCGGTCATGCGGCCCCCGGGGTCACTCCCCGTTGATCTTCATCTTCGCCCGGGTCAGCGCCTCCCCGAGAGCGGTCATGTTTTCCGGGGGATCGGAAGAGCGGGACATGTAGGACTCCAGGTCCTTCCGCTCCATCCCGTCCTGGTGCGCGCGAACGCTCAGGGAGATCTTCTTGCCGGCCCGGTCCACCGACAGCACCACCGCCCCCACCGCATCTCCCGCCTTGAAGAGGGAGTGGGGAGTGTCGACCTTTTCCCGGGAGAGCTCGGAGATGTGAACGAGCCCCTCGACCCCCTCCTCGAGCTCCACGAACACGCCGAAGTCGGCCACACGGGTGATCTTCCCGTTCACCGCCGCCCCCTTCCGGAACCGGCCCTCGACGCCGTCCCACGGGTCCGACTCCAGATGCTTGATCCCGAGGGAGAACTTCTGGGCATGCGGGTCGACCTTGAGGACCTTCGCCCGGACCCTGTCCCCCCGCTTCAGGAGCTCCCCGGGATGCTTCACCCGCTGGCTCCAGGTGAGGTCGGAGATGTGGACCAGCCCGTCGATCTCCCCCCCGATGTCCACGAACACCCCGAAATCGGTGAGGTTCTTCACGACCCCTTCCACCTCGGACCCCTCCGGGTGCGCGACCCGGAGCTGCTCCCACGGATTGGGGAGAAGCTGCTTGAATCCCAGAGAGATCTTCTTCTGCTCCTGCTCCAGCTTCAGGACCACGACCTCGACCGTATCTCCCACCGTCATGACCTCGGAGGGATCCCGGAGGCGCTTGCTCCAGGACATTTCGGAAACGTGCAGGAGCCCTTCCACCCCCTCCTCCAGCTCGATGAAGGCGCCATATCGGGTGGTGTTCGTCACCCGGCCGGAGAGGCGCGTCTCCGGCCTGTAGCGGGAATCGATTCCCTCCCAGGGATCCGGCTTCATCTGCTTGAGTCCCAGGGAGATCCGCTCCTTTTCCCGGTCGAACCGGATCACCTTCACGCGGAAGACGTCCCCCACTTTGCAGACGTCGGAGGGACGGGACACCTTCCCGTAGCTCATGTCGGTGATGTGCATCAGCCCGTCGAGCCCCCCCAGGTCCATGAACACGCCGTAGTCGGTGATGTTCTTGACCTTCCCCTCGACGACGTCCCCCTCCCGGATCTTCTCGAGGATCGTCTTCCGGCCGGATTCCCGGTTCTGCTCCAGCTGCGCGCGCCTGGAGACCACCACGTTGGCCTTCTTCCGCGAGAGCTTGAGCACCTTGAACTTCCCCTCGAGCCCGATGACCGACTCGTTGTCGCGCACGGGACGCAGGTCCACCTGGCTCCCGGGGAGAAAGGCCTTCACGCCGTCGATGTCGACCGTGTATCCGCCCTTGACCTTGGCCACGATCTTCCCGGGAACGGGGGTTCCCTCCTCGTGGGCCTTCTGGAGGTCGTCCCACATCCGGGCGCGCAGCACCTTTTCCCGGGACAGCAGGACGAACCCCTGGGTGGAGTCGTACCGCTCGACCATCACGTCGAGCGGGTCCCCCGGCGAGAGGGAGGACCGCTCCTCCTCGGTCAGGTCGGTGAGCTGCAGCATCCCCTCGGATTTCCGGTGGATGTTGACCGCGACATAATCCTTCAGCACCTGGATCACCACCCCGTGGATGATCTCGCCCTCCTGGGGGGTTTCCAGACTCTCCTCGAACATCTTCCCGAAGTCGTCCTCGGTCTTGCCCGGGTGCCCGATGTCGCCATCCTCTGCATCCATCCGGTTCCCGTCCGGTTGGTTCTGGTCAACGGGTTTGTCGTCCATCTTCCGCTCCTTGTGGATTATGCTGTCCGTATATCATACCCCGTGAAAGATGCAACCAGTATCATGGGTTTTCGCGGGGTTCCGCTACTGGGTGTAGACCACTTCCACCGGTTCTCCGGACCAGGTTTCCCGGATTTTCCCGACCAGTCCGTCGATGATCCACTGGGGAGTGGAGGCCCCTGCCGTCACCCCCACGCTGGCGACCCCTTCGAGCGGCCCCGTCGACAGTTCCTCCGCGGTCTCGATGTGGAGCGTGTTCTCGTTGATTTCCCGGCAGATCTCGAAGAGCCGCCGGGTGTTCGCACTGTTGTAGCCCCCCAGGACGATCATCAGGTCGGTCCTCCCGGCAACCGCGATGGACTCCTTCTGCCGCAGGATCGTCGCGTTGCAGATCGTGTTGTAGACCCGCACCTCGGGGAACTTCGACAGGGCAGCCGAGACGAACTCCAGCAGACGCTCGAGCGACTGGGTCGTCTGCGCGACGATCCCCGCCTTCCGGACCCCGGGCTTGATGCGCCGGATCTCCTCCAGGGAGGCGAGGATCGGAACCCCCGGGCCGATATAGCTGACGATGCTCTTCACTTCCGGATGGTTCTCGTCTCCCACCACGATCACCGCGTACCCCTCCCGGCTCAGCCGGGAGGCATGCTCCTGCGCCTTGCTCACGAACGGGCAGGTGGCGTCGATGACCTCCACTTCCTTCCCGCGCAGCGCCTCCTGGTCGGCGCGGGTGATGCCGTGGGACCGGACGATCACCTTCCCGCAGGCGATCTGGTCCACCGACTCGACGACATGGACCCCCCGGGTCTCCAGGTCCCGCACCGCCTGGGGATTGTGGATCAGCGGACCCAGGGAATGGATGGGGCGCACCTCCCGGTCCTTCTCCCCCTTCCGCGCGGTGTCGTTCGCGATCGAGATCGCCCGCTTGACGCCGAAGCAGAACCCCGCGCTCCGGGCGATGTGGATCCGTTTCACCGGTCCGCTCCTTCCCGGCTCCTTCCCTCCGAGACGGGAAGATGGCGCATCATGGCGTCGACCACCTCCCCCGCGGAGAGGTTCGTGGAGTCGATCCGGATCGCCCCGGGCGGGACGGAAAGCGGGGAGTGCTCCCGGGTGCTGTCCTGGATGTCCCGCCGCAGCACCTCCCGGAACACCTCTTCGAACGGCTTCCCCGCCTCCGCCCCCCACTCGAGATACCGCCGCATCGCCCGCACGGCCGCCTGCGCGTCCAGGTAGAACTTCACCTCGGCGTCCGGGAAGACCACCGTCCCCGTGTCGCGTCCTTCCAGCACCACGCCTCCCCGCTCCCCCATCCTCCGCTGGAGCGCGACCAGCGAGTCCCGCACCGGCCCATGGGCGGACACCTCCGACGCCCCCATGCTGACCTCCGGAGACCGGATGGGGCCGCTCACATCCTCCTCCGACAGGAACAGCCGCAGCTCCCCGTCCGCCGGGCGGAACTCCATCGACAACCGCCCGCAGAGCCGGCCGAGCGCATCCCCGTCGGACCATGGGATCCCGGCCCTCCGGGCGGCCAGCGCGCAGGCGCGGTACATCGCCCCCGTGTCCAGCCGGACGAACCCGGCCCTTTTTGCCAGGAGACGGGACACGGTGCTCTTCCCGGCGCCGGAGGGGCCGTCGATCGTCACGATCGGCCTCTCCCTCACCGGACCAGTTCCCCGAGACGTTCCTCGAACCCGGGAAACGACGTGGCGATGCAGGAGGTGTCGGAAACCTTCACCGGAACCCCGCTCGCGGCGGAAAGGACCAGGATCGACATCGCGATCCGGTGGTCTCCGCCGCTGTCGCAGGTTTCGCCTTCCCGCAGCCGGGCCGGCCCCTCGACCCAGATCCCGTCCGGAGTTTCGCCGCACGGAACTCCGAGCCGGGAAAGGGAAGAACGCATCGCCCCGATCCGGTCCGACTCCTTCACCCGCAGCTCCTGCGCCCCCCGGATCTCCGTGCGGCCCCGGGCCAGCGCGGCGGCGGCGCAGATCGCGGGAACCTCGTCGATCAGGGAAGGGATCTCCGCCGGCTCCACCTCCGTTCCGACGAGCTCCCGGCCCCGGACGACCAGATCGGCGACCGGTTCCCCCCCCTCCTCCCGGACCGACTCGAAGGTGATCTCCGCCCCCATCCTGCGGAGCACCTCGACGGCCCCGGTCCTCCCCGGGTTCACCCCCACCCCCGGGATCCGGAGGCGGGAGCCCGGCAGGCAGGCGGCGAGCACCAGGAAAAAGGCGGCCGAGGAGATGTCGCCGGGGGCCTGCATCGTAAGGGGGGGGAGGGCCTCCGCGGGATGGACCGTGATCCCGTCCCCGTCCCGGATCACCCGCGCACCCATCGCCGACAGCATCCTCTCCGTGTGGTCCCGCGAGGGGAGCGGCTCCACGACCGTGACCGGGGAATCGGCGTGGAGACCGGCCAGCAGGAGGCAGGACTTCACCTGGGCGGAGGCGACCGGCATCTCGTACCGGATCCCCTGGAGCGTACCGCCCCGGATGCAGAGCGGCGGAAAGGTGTCGTCGCGGCGGCCGGTGATCCTCGCCCCCATCCGGGAAAGCGGGAGCACGATCCTTCCCATGGGCCGGCGACGGAGATAGGGATCTCCGGTGATGAAGGTGACGAAAGGCTGCGCCGCGAGCAGCCCGGCCCCGATCCGGATCGTCGTCCCGGAGTTCCCCGCGTCGATGACGTCCCCGGGCTCGGAAAACCGCCGCATCCCCGGGCCCTCGATCCGCAGCTCCGTTGCGGACCGCTCCTCGATCGAAACCCCCAGCGCCCGCATCATCGTCACCGTCCGCCGGGTGTCCTCCGCGGACAGGAACCCCCGGATCCTGCTCTCCCCTCCGGCCAGGGAGGCCAACAGGACGGATCTGTGGCTGATCGACTTGTCTCCGGGTACTCCGACCGTTCCTTCCAGTCCGCCCGTGCGCTTCACGTCAGATCCCGTCCCGGGTCTGTTTCGCCTTTCGAAAATAGGCGATCAGCCCCGTCTCGTCCCGTTCCCGGATGAGCCGGGTCAGCCGATCGAAGCTCCTCCGGTAGTGCGCGGCGGCGCGCAGGACCTCGGTCCGGTTCTGGAGGACGATATCCTTCCACATCTCGGGATTGCTGGAGGCGATCCGGGTGAAATCCCGGAACCCTCCCGCAGAGTAGCCCAGGGGTACCCGGGAGGAGAGGGTCGCCACGGAGTGGACCAGGGCGTACGCGACGGCGTGCGGGAGATGGGACACGTAGGCGAACACGTGATCGTGGGTCTCCGGGTCCATCCGGACGACCCGGGCTCCCGCCCGTTCCCACAGCTTCCCGACCCGGAGGAGCGCTCCCTCGCTGTTCCCCCTGGCGGGGGTGAGGATCGCGGTCTTGCGGGAAAAGAGCTTCGGGTCCGCCGCCAGGAAGCCCGAGTTCTCCGTCCCGGCGATCGGGTGGCCGCCGACGAACTCGGCTCCGGGAGCGATGCTCTCCGTGCCTGCCCGCACGATCTCCGCCTTGACGCTTCCGGCGTCGGTCAGCACCGTCCCGGGGCGCATCCTCTTCCCCAGGCGGCGGATGAGGGGCAGGGAGCGCTGGACCGGAACGCAGACCATCACGATGTCGCACGAGGCGATCTCCCGCTCGCCGCAGGCGCGGTCGATCGCGCCCCGCTCCACGGCCAGCCGGGCGTGCTCCGCCCGGCGGTCGAATCCCCAGATTTCCGGGGAACCCCGCGTTCTCCGCAGCGCGAGCGCCAGGGAGCCGCCGATCAGTCCCAGCCCCGCGATTCCCAGGCGCTCCCGGCTCATGCGTTCGCCAGCGTCTTCCCGACCGCCTGCGCGATCTTCTTCAGGCGGGGGATCATTTCCCGGAAGGCGTCGGGCCGGAGCGACTGCGGACCGTCCGACAGCGCCCTCTCCGGGTCGGGGTGGACTTCGATCATGACTCCGTCGGCTCCGGCGGCGATCGCGGCGGCGGCCAGCGGCTCGACCAGCCCCACCTTTCCCGCCGCGTGGCTCGGGTCGGCGATCACCGGCAGGTGGGAGAGCCCCTTCACGACCGGGATGGACGACACGTCGAAGGTATTCCGGGTGGCCGTCTCGAAGGTCCGGACCCCCCGCTCGCAGAGGATGATTTGGCTGTTCCCCTCGGAGGCGATATACTCCGCCGACATCAGCCACTCCACGATCGTCGCGCTTAAGCCCCGCTTCAGGATCACAGGCTTGTCGAGCTTCCCCACTTCGGTCAGGAGGCGGAAATTCTGCATGTTTCTCGCACCGATCTGGATCACGTCGGCGTACCGGACCACCAGGTCGATGTCCCGGGGGTCCATCAGCTCCGTGGCCACCGGCAGCCCGGTGATCTCGCGCGCCTCCTCGAGGTACCGCAGCCCCTCCTCCCCCAGCCCCTGGAATGCGTAGGGGGAGGTGCGCGGCTTGAAGGCGCCGCCCCGCAGGAAGGAGGCTCCGCAGGAGGCCACCCGGCTTCCCACCCCGAGCATCATCTCCTTCCCCTCGACCGAGCAGGGCCCCGCGATGAGCGCCACGGTGCCCCCCCCGATCTTCTGCCCCCTCACGGTGACGACCGTGTCCTCCTTCTGGAAGTCCCGGCTGACCAGCTTGTAGGGCTTGAGGATCCGGAGCACCTTCTCGACGCACTCCATCCCCTCGAAGGCTTCCGGCTGCATGTGCCGCTCGTCGCCGATCGCCCCGATGATCGTCCTCTCCACCCCCTTCGAGGTGTGGCAGGTGAGCCCGTACGAGCGGATCTTCTCCTCCACCAGCTCGATCTCGCGGGCGGTCGCCCCGCCTTTCAGCACGATGATCATGTACAGCTCCTCCCGGGGATTCCTCTGCCGCCCCGCGGTGTCCGCCCCCGAAGGGGGTCAGATCGCGCGCGGATAGGATCCGAGGATCTTCAGGAAATGGGCGCGCATCCGCAGCTCGTCCACGGCCCCCGCGACCGGGTCGTCCGTGATGTGCCCCTCCATGTCGAGGAAAAAAAGGTATTCCCACGCCTTCTTCTTGACCGGCCGGGATTCGATCTTCGTGAGGTTCACCCGGTGCTTCGCGAACGGCTCCAGCATGAGGTAGAGCGACCCCACCTCGTCCTTCCCGGAAAAGAGGATGGAGGTCTTGTCGTTCCCGGTCCGTTCCGGGGACAGCTTCCCGACGATGATGAACCGGGTGAAGTTGTTCGCATTGTCCTGGATCCGCTTCCGGACGGCCTTGAGGCCGTAGAGCTTCGCGGCCGCCTCCCCGGCCACCGCGGCGGCGGAGGGGTCGTCCGCGGCGAGCTCCGCCGCCCGGGCGGTGCTCTCCACGTCGAAGACCGGGATCTCCCGCAGGTTCCGCTCGAGCCACCCCCGGCACTGGGCGATCGCGTGGGGATGGGAGTAGATCTTCCGCACATGCCCGGCGTCCCCCGTCACCGACAGCAGATCGTGGTCCACCTCCAGGAGGATCTCCCCGCTGATCCGGAGGGTGTGCTCGACGAACATGTCGAGCGTGTTGCTCACGATCCCCTCGCTCGAGTTCTCGATCGGGACGACGCCGAAGTCGGCGATCCCCCGCTCCACCGCGTCGAACACCTCGGAGACGGTGATCTGGTGGACGTACTCGGCGCTCTCGCCGAAGTGCTTCAGGCAGGCGAGGTGGGTGAAGGTCGCCCGCGGCCCGAGGAACGCGACGCTCAGCGGCTTTTCGAGGGAGAGGGAGGCCGAGATGATCTCCCGGTAGATCGCCTTGAGCGCCTCGCCCGGAAAGGGGCCGGGGTTCTCCGCGATGAGGCGGCGCAGGATCTCCACCTCCCGCTCCGGCACGTAGTAGCGGAGGTTCTTCTCGGTTTTGAGCTTGCCGATCTCGAGCGCCGCCCGGGCCCGGCGGTTCAGCAGGGAGAGGATCCCGTTATCCGCCGCGTCGATCTCGGCACGAAGCTCCTTCATCCGGTCCTGCATCGGTCAGGCGCCGCCCGCCTTCCTCTTCATCCGCCCGATCTCCCGGAACTTGGCATAGCGGCGGTCCAGGAGCTGGCGAACCGACAGCGAGCGGACCGCGGCGAGCGACTCGACGAGCGCCGCCTTGACCGCCTCCGCGGCCGCCTTGTGGTCCCGGTGGGCGCCCCCCTCCGGCTCCGGGATGATCCGGTCCACGACACCGAACTTCTTCAGGTCCGGGGCGGTGATCTTCATCATCTCGGCCGCCGTCTCCGCGCTCGCGGTGTCCCTCCAGAGGATGGAGGCGCACCCTTCCGGGGAGATCACCGAGTAGATCGCGAACTCCATCATCAGGATCAGGTCCCCCACCCCCAGGGCCAGCGCACCGCCGCTCCCCCCCTCGCCGATCACCACGACCACGATCGGGGTCTCCAGCCGGGCCATCTCGAGAAGGTTCCGGGCGATCGCCTCGGACTGCCCCCGCTCCTCCGCCCCGATCCCGGGGAAGGCCCCCGGCGTGTCGATGAAGGTGACGACGGGGAGGCGGAACTTCTCCGCGAGCTTCATCACCCGGAGGGCCTTCCGGTAGCCCTCGGGGTGGGCCATCCCGAAGTTCCGCCGGATCTTCTCGTTCGTGTTCCGCCCCTTCTGCTGCCCGATGACGAGCACCTTCTCGGCGTCCAGCTCCGCGAATCCGGCGACGATCGACGGGTCGTCCCGGTAGAGGCGGTCCCCGTGGATCTCGAGGAAATTCCTAAACATCAGGTTCATGTAATCGAGCATGTAGGGGCGGTTCGGGTGGCGGGCGAGCAGGGTGATCTGCCACCGGGTGAGGTTCGAAAAGATCTCCTTCCGGATCTTGGCGATCTTCTTCTCCAGCTTGCCGGTCTCCTCGCGGACGCTTCGGTCGGTCCCGTCGTCGACCCGCCGGAGCTGGTCGAGCCGGTTCTCCAGGTCCACGATCGGTCTCTCGAAATCCAGGTATTGGAGGATCATCCCTCCTCCTTGTCGGGAGTAACTTCCTAATTTATGGGAAAATCCCGGTCACAACAAGTACTTTCTGGACATCTCCGCCATGGCGCGGACCGCTGAATCCCCTTCAATCCACCGGACCGCCTCCTCGGAGGCCAGCCAGGTCAGCTGCCGCTTCGCATACCGCCGGGTGTCCCGCTTCAGCTCCCGGACCGCCTCCTCCAGCGGGACTCCCCCAAGCAGGTGGGAGAGGATGTGGCGATACCCCAGCGCATCCATGCTCCGGAGCCCGGGGCCGTATCCCCGGGAGAGCAGCCCCCGGACCTCCTCGACCAGCCCGGAGCGGATCATCCCGTCGGCGCGCTCCCCGATCCTCCGGTAGAGCTCCTCCCGGCCGGTCCGGAGAGCGAAAAAGAGGACCCGGTACCTCCCCGGGCCGCCCTCCCAGGCCGTCCTGCGGGAGCTGGCGGGAGCCCCCGTGATCTTTGCGATCTCGAGGGCCCGAAGGACCCGCAGCCGGTCCGACGGGTGAATCTTCGCCGCGGCGGCCGGATCGTCCCGCCGCAGCGCCGCGTGGAGCGCTTCCCCCCCCTCCTCCACCCACCTCCGGGCGAGCGCTTCCCGCACCTCGGGGTCGGAAGGAAGGGGGTCGAGCCCCCGGATCAGGGCCCGCAGATAGAGTCCCGTTCCCCCGACCAGGAGGGGGTGCCGCCCCCGGGAACGGATCTCCCGGATCGCCTCCTTCGCCTCCGCCACGAACCGTCCGGCGCTGTACGGATCGTCGGGGTCCGCAACGTCGATCAGGTGGTGGGGGATCTCCGCCCGCTCCGCGGTAGAGGGCTTGGCGGTCCCGATATCCATCCCGCGGTACACCTGCATCGAATCGGCACCGACGATCTCCAGGGGAAGGAGGCGGGCCAGCGCCATCGCGGCGCCGGTTTTCCCCGACGCGGTGGGGCCGGAGAGGACGAGGAGGCGGATCCCGGGCATCGGCCCTTCAGGAGCGGTGGAACATCCTGCCCATCTCGGCGGAGGAGAGGGTTACCCACACCGGACGCCCGTGGGGGCAGCTGTGGGAGGCCACGGCGCGGTCGAGCTCCTGGAGCAGCGCGCGCATCCCCTCCTTTTCCAGCAGGGTCCCCCCCCGCAGGGAGGCATGGCAGGCGATCCTCCAGAGCTCCCGGTCGACGTCGAAGATCCCCTTCGGCGCTGCCTCCTGGGAAAGGAGGAAGTCGCACAGGTCCTTCCACCACCCCTGCAGGTCGAAATGGCCCAGGATCGCGGGTCCACCGGTGATCTTGAACGTGTCCTCCCCGAACGTCTCGTAGAGGAAGCCGGCCTGGTCCAGGAACTGCTCGATCGTCGACCGCTCCCTCTTCCCCCCGCCCTGCAGGGAGACCACCTGCGGCACGAGCCACCGCTGGACCGACGCTCCCTTGCCGAGATAGAAGTCCTTGAGCCGGGAGAAGACGATCCGTTCGTCTGCCGCATGCTGGTCGACGATGACCATCTCCCCCGCCCCCTCGCAGACGATATAGGTCCCCAGGATCTGCCCCACCGGCTTCAGGGAGGCGAACCCTCCCCGCTCCAGGAACCCCTGCGACTCGAATCCCGGAATACTGGGATGCGGCTCGCGCTCCCCGGGAAAGGCCTCCGGCAGGAGCGGCATGACCTCCGAAAGTTTCGGGATCCCCGGCATGTCTCTCCTCCCGACCTCCACCGCGACCGGGAGGGAAGCGGCCTTCGGGGCGATCTCCCCGAGCGCTTCCCCGATCGCATGGCGCACCAGCTCGAAGAGATCCTTCCCGTACCGGAACCGGACTTCCGTCTTGGAGGGATGCACGTTCACGTCGACCTCCGCCGGGTCGCACGTAAGGAAGAGGTAGAGGACGGGCTGCCGGTCCGGTGCGAGAATCCCCCGGTAGGCCTCCCGGACGGCGGCGAACACCCCGCGGTCCCGGAAATCCCGGCCGTTCACGAAAAAGTGGAGTCCCGAGGATCCGAACCGGGAAAGATGCGGCAGTCCCGCCCACCCGGTGACCCGAAAAAAGGCGGAGGTCTGTTCGAGGGGCACGAGGTATTTCGCATCCTGCCCGGCATGCCGCAGCGCCCTGTCGAGCCGGCTCTCCCCACGCTCGCAGGAGGAATCGGTCCGGCCGTCCGTCATCCGGAAGGAGACCCCCTCGCAGGGAATGGCGATCGCGTGGAACACCTCCCACAGGTGCGCCATCTCGGTTCGCGGGCTCTTGAGGAACTTCCGTCGCGCCGGAACATTCCCGAACAGGTCGGAGACCTCGACGGTGGTTCCGCGGGGAGCGCCGGCCTCCCGGACGGAGAGGATCTCCCCCGCACGGGCCAGAACCTCCGCCCCCGTCTCCTCCCCTTCCGGACGGGAGACGATCCTCATCCGGGACACCGCGGCGATCGACGGGAGCGCCTCCCCCCGGAACCCGAAGGTGGCCAGCCGCTGCAGATCCTCCGCGGCGGCGATCTTGCTCGTGGTGTGCCGCTGCAGCGCCTTGCGGACCTCTTCGGCCGTCATGCCGGATCCGTCGTCCGACACCCGCAGGGTGAACGGGAAGGCCTCCGAGACCTGCGCCTCCACGAACGTTCCCCCGGCGTCCACCGCGTTCTCCAGGAGCTCCTTGAGGACGGAGGCGGGCCGGGTCACCACCTCCCCGGCGGCGATCTGGTTGACGACCCCGTCGGGGAGAAGCCGGATCCTGTCTTGCACGCTCACCCCCGTTTTCCCGCGCCGCCCCGCCGGGCGCCGGTCGTTTTCCCCCGCAACCGGATTTCCGCCGGGACCCGCCGGCCCATCGCGCCCCGGAACCGCTCCGCCTTTCCCTCCGACCCCTCCGCCCCCATCAGGGCACGGGTGATGATCTTGCTCTCCTCCACCCCCGGCTGGTCGAAGGGGTCGATCCCGGCGATCACCCCGGTCAGGGCGGTCACCCATTCCCAGAAGTGGAGAAAGGCCCCGATGTGCGCCTCGTCCCGCCGGCCGATCCCGATCCGGACGATGGGCCGCCCCGCCTTCCAGAGCGCTCCGATCGTACCCTCGAACTCCGCGTCGAAGAGGTCGCGCAGAGGACGCCCGCCGAGGATTTCCATCCCCGGGAGGAACCGTCCGGAGGGAACCTCCCCCGTCTCCCTTCCCTCCATCCACCGCACGAAAGTATACACCTTGTCGGGCGGGCCATCCTGGTAGAGCTGCACCTGGGAGTGCTGGTCGGTCACCCCCGCCGCCCTCGCCGGAGTCTGCCCGACCGCGGGACCGTTGGGACGCCGCTTGCCGAGGCTTTCCCCCCACAGCTGCTGCCACCATTCCCCGATCCGGTCGAGCCCCTCCCCGTATCCGAACCAGACCTGGACCGGCTTGACGTTCTCCAGCAGGTAGTGGGAGTAGACCGCCGCCGCGGCCAGGGCGGGGTTCTCCATCCCCTCCCGCACCCGGATCGCCGTCTCCATCCACCGGGCTCCCGCGAGAAGCCTTTCTGTGGAGACGCCGGCCGACGCGAGGGGGAAGAGCCCGACGGGGGAGAGCACGGAGAACCTCCCCCCCACGTTGGGAGGCACCGAAAAGGACCGGATCCCCTCGGAGTCGGCGAAGCGGCGGAAGGTCCCCTTCTCCGGGTCCGTGACGAGCACGAGGTGTTCCTTCCACTTCCCGCCGTTGGCCTTCCGGAGCGCCTCGATCGCGAGGGCGAGCTGGGCGTTGGTTTCGGCAGTGCCTCCCGATTTGCTGACGGCGACCACCAGGGTGGTTTCCATCGGAAGGGAGCGCAGCAGCGGGAAAAAGCCGTCGGGGTCCACGTTGTCGGCGACCGAAAGCCTGAGCCCCTTGCGGCCCTGCCCGCCTCCGAGCCCCTCGTGGACCGCCCTGGCGCCGAGCGCGGAGCCGCCGATCCCCAGCAGGAGCAGGTGGGTAAACCTGCGCCGGCATCGGGCCGCGAACCGGGCGACCGCCCGGGCCTCGCCCTCCCGGAAGGGAAGGTCCGGAAACCCGATCTGTCCCGCCTCCTGCAGCCCCCGGAGATGCTTTGCGGCCCGCGCCGCCCTCCGGAGCGCACGCCCCAGCTGCGAGGCGGTCAGCCCTTCCCGGTTGCGCAGGTTGCTTTCCCGGACGAGGGAGAAGTCGAACCGGAACTCGATCTCCTTTCCCACCCCCATGCCTCCCACTCTCCCGGACTTCCCGCCCTCCGCCACCCTACGCCTTCACCTTCTCCGTTCCGGAGAGGATCCGGAATTTCGGGTCCATCTTCTCCAGCCGCTCCACGATCCCGCCGTACTCGAGCTCGCTGTACGGCAGCATCGCAGGCCCGAAGAACCCCTGCCGCCTCAGGTCCTCGTTCTTCGCGGACACCTTGGTCCGGACATGCTCCCAGTAGGGGTGGTCGAAGGGATCGGCCGGCTCGGTCAGCTTCCCGTTCTTCACGCAGAAGGCGAGGCAGGAAACTATCGGGGGGCCGTCGAAGAAGGAGGTCCCGGTGTTCCTGGTGACCGGCATCAGCGCGCCGTGGTGGCTCCCCCGCATGAACCCCGCGACGTAGTGGCCGATCGTGAAGGGGGAGAGCACCTCCCCCGTCGCGGGGAAGTTCCCCTGGACCCGGACGAGCATCACCGGGTCGTCCTTCCCGGTGTACTTTCCCGCGATGTTGTGGAGCCGGGTGGTGCTCACCACGACCGCGATCTCCCCCGTGGCCTTCGAGCGGATCGACTCCACCACGAACCGCTCCTGGTCGCGCAGGAGCGCGGCGATGTCGTAGAGCTCCTCCGGCGCTTTCAGGTCGATCACCCGGTCCCCCTCGGTGTGCGCGACGTCCATGATCCGGAAGGCGAACCCGCCACCCACCTTCGGCGACAGGATGAGCCCGGCGCTGAACATCGGGTCCGCGAAGGCCAGGTAGCAGGGAAGGTTGTAGGCCCCGGGGTCGGTCTTGTCGGCGGCGAACAGGAGGAACGGCTCGCTTGCGCGCTCCTCGAACTCCATTTCGGCGACGGCCGGCCCCATCCCCTTCACGTTTCCGGAGAAGGAATCCTTCAGCAGGTCCTGCCCCGCGCCGTACAGCCCCTGCGCCTTGGCCAGCTGGGTCCCCGCGAGGAAGGCGTCCCAGGCGATCTTGTGGACCCGCTCGCTCCCGGTCCCCTCCCGGTGGGTCATCAGGATGGCGATGTCGTCCCCCGTGTACCCGATGAAGGAATCGGTCAACAACTTTTTCCCCTTCTCGGCGACGGTGCTGCGCACTTTCTCGACGAGTTCCCTGCTCGGTTGGATATGGCCCCCGATGGAACCGATATCCGCCTTGATCACGGATAGTGTGATGTTCATCGGCCTCCTCCTCCGGCTTGGAATTGTCCTGCGTCGTTCCGGTACCATTCGACAAACCGCCGCACCCCCTCTTCCACCGGCACCTTGGGGGCATACCCGATCTCGGCCCGGGCCCTCGAGATGTCGGCGAAGGTCACCGGGACATCCCCCGGCTCCGGCGGCAGATACTTCCGCGTCGCCCGGATCCCGGTGCTCCGCTCCAGCAGGGCGACCAGGTCGTCCAGGGAGATGGTGGACGACTCTCCGAGGTTGTAGACCCGGTACCCCGGCGGAGCGGAAAGCGCGCCGAGGACCCCGTCCACGACGTCGTCGATGTAGGTGTAGTCCCTCCGGGAGCCGCCGTCTCCGAACATCGGCAGCTCCCGCCCCTCGAAGAGGCTGCGGGTGAAGGCGTGGATCGCCATCTCCGGGCGCTGCCTCGGCCCGTAGACGGTGAAGAACCGCAGGGAGACGATGTTCATCCCGTACAGGTGGCAGAAGGTGTGGCACAGAAGCTCGCCCGCCTTCTTCGTCGCGGCGTAGGGGCTCACCGGGTGGTCCACGGGATCCTCCTCGGCGAACGGAACCTTCCGGTTTCCTCCATACACCGAGGACGAGGAGGCGAACAGGATCCGGGGGACGCCGCGGTGCCTCGCCCACTCGAGAAGCCGGGCCGTTCCCAGCACGTTCACATCGGCATATCCGACCGGGTCGCGCAGCGACGGACGGACCCCGGCCTTCGCGGCGAGATGGATAACCACATCCACGGGTCCCGGATTCCCCCATTCCGCCAGGACGGCCCGGTCCCGGATATCCCCCTCGGTGAAGCGGAACTCCGGGAAGACCGACAGGGAGGCGAGGTTCCCCTCCTTCATGGACCGGTCGTAGAACGGATCGAAGTTGTCCAGGCCGTGGACCCGGTCGCCCCGCCGAAGGAGTCTTTCCGCCACGTGGGAACCGATGAACCCGGCGACTCCCGTGATGTAGAAGGAATCTCCCACTCGGACCTCCGGGAACGCCTGAAGGAATCGCGCGGAGTACAGGAGCCATAGTACCATTTCCGCGGGGAAAGAAAAACGCGCCGCCGCCCCCGAACGCCGTCGCGGAAAATCCGGTCGGCTGGAAAATCCGGTCGGCTTGACAGTCCCCGGAGGTTGGCCGAAAATAGCTGTACGGCGGCATAGCCAAGCGGTAAGGCAGAGGACTGCAAATCCTTTATCCCCCGGTTCGAATCCGGGTGCCGCCTCCATCCTCCTTTTCCACGACCCCGCGCCGGCCGCGTTGCGGACCGGGTCTCTTTCCGATCCGGGAACTGTGCTATCTTGCAGGTGGGAATGCCCGGGTGGCGGAACTGGCAGACGCACGGGACTTAAAATCCCGTGGCCGAAAGGCCATGAGAGTTCGATCCTCTCCCCGGGCACCACCGAACGTAGAAGGAGCGGGAGCCGATGAACCAGGCGCAATTCCTCTCTCTGTCCGAGGCGGCCTCCGCCATCCCCTCCGGGTCGAAGGTGGCCGTCGGGGGTGCGATGGTCATGAGCCCGATGGCCTTCGTGCGGGAGCTGATCCGGCAGGGAACCTCCGACCTCGATCTCGTGGTCATCCCGATCGGAGGGATCAACGTCGACATGCTGGTCGGCGCGGGGGCGGTCCGCTCGGTCGAGTTTCCCCAGATCTCGATGGGGGAGTTCGGAATGGCCCCGAACTTCCGCCGGGCGGTCGAGTCCGGGAGGATCCGGCCGCGGGAGCACTCCTGACCCGGGATCCTCGCAGGGCTCCAGGCTGGAGCCTCCGGATTGCCGTTCCACCCGATGCTCGGGTTCGCCGGGACCGACTACGAGAAGGTCCGGGAGGATTTCCGGAAGGTGACGGACCCCTACACCGGAAAGGAGATCTTCGTCGTCCCGCCGATCCGGCCCGACTGGGCGGTGATCCACGCGATCCGGGCGGACGGGAACGGAAACGTCGTCTGCTCCGCCCTGGAGTCGGACCGGCTGGCCGTCCTGGCGGCGAAACGGGCCGTCGTGACCGTCGAGGAGGTCGTTCCGGCGGAGTCGCTCGTCGCCCGCCCGGGGGAGATCTACCTCTCCGCCCTGCACATCGACACGGTGGTCGTTGCGCCCCGCGGCGCCCACCCCGCCGCCTGCGTCCATACGTATGAAATCGACCGGGATCACGTCCAGCAGTACCTCGCCGCCGCGAAGACCGAAGAGGGGTTCCGGGAATATCTCGCGCGGTTCGTCCTCGGGAAGACCGAAGAGGAGTACCTCGAGCTGGCCTGCGGGAAGGCGGCCTGACCGCCATGCCCGTTTCCCTCGAGGGATGCACGCAGGAGGAGTTCCTGGCTTTCCAGCTGTCCCGGGAGGTCCGCGACCTGGAGAGGACGGCGGTGGGGACCCTCTCCCCCGTTCCGCTGCTGGGCGCGCTGCATGCCCGCGCCTCGCATGCCCCCCGGGGGAAGTTCCTCTTTCTCGGATCGGACGAAACCCCCGTGACCGATGGGTCCAGGGAGCTGTTCGATCTCGCCCAGCGGGGGAAGCTCGACCTCTTCTTCCTCTCCGGGGCGCAGATCGACCGCAAGGGGAACCTCAACCTCACCTGCATCGGGGAATACGAGGCCCCGAAGGTCCGCCTTCCGGGAGGGGCAGGCTCCGCGATGCTCTACTACATGACCCGCCGCGTCGTCCTGTTCGCGCTCTCCCACAGCCCCCGGGTCTTCGTGGAGCGGTGCGATTTCGTCACCTCGGCGGGAAGCAGCCCCGGCTACCCCTGGCGCCGCGGTGGCCCGACGCGGCTGGTCACCCCCCTCTGCACGATGGAGTACGACCCGGGCCCCGGCGAATGGCGCCTCTTCTCCCTGCACCCCGGCGTGCCGTTCGAGGAAGCGCAGCGGGAGACCGGATTTCCGCTCGCGCCGGCGGATGTTCCAGCGACCCCCGCTCCTTCCCCCGCCGATCTGTCGCTGCTGCGCGCCCAGATCCCCCTGCTGGCCCGCTCCTACCCGATGTTCGCCGAGTCGCTCCGCCACAGGATCCGGTGACCCGCCGCCCGATTGACGGGGCGCCCGAGATCGGCTCCGCCGCCTCGGAGGGGGGCTTCGCTTCGCCCGCCCTCCGCCCCCGGTTCAATCTTTTTATCTCCGCTCATCCCCCCTCCTTCGGCTGGCTCCGCCCCGTAGTGCCCCCCGTCCCGGGGATGCCGGTGACAGGGGCACTCGCCGGCCGGGGACCCGCAGCGATGCGGGGGGAGTCCACGAGGCGGCGGGGACATTCCTGGTTCAATTCCGGGTGGCGGGAGAGGAGTGTCCCCACAACAGGGTGCCGGGTCCGGCGAGCGGAACGGCAGCGAGCGGGCGAAGATCGCGAGCGTAGCCGAGGGGATTCCCCCCGCGAGCCAGGGTCCCGGGTTCGCGGCCCAGCCGGCCACGGGCGCCCCCGGGACGGGGCGTTGCGCGAGTTCTCAGGAACGTCCCGGTTCTTGGTGGAGGATGGAGCGGGCGACGGGATTTGAACCCGCGACTTCAACCTTGGCAAGGTTGCACTCTACCACTGAGTTACGCCCGCACCGGGAACCTCGATTGTAGGAGAACCGGCCGAACCTTGTCAAGAAAACGCCCGCTTCCCCGCTAGAAGATCTCCTTGAGGAACCGGAAAAAGTATTCCAGACCCGACCAGGCCGTGAGGACCAGGCCGGCCACCAGGAACACCATCCCGAGCAGGTGGATGTCGATCCCGAACAGGGGGTAGTTCAGGATGAGCGCCCCCACCCCGATATCCAGGAGGACGGTCTTCGCCTTGCCGAGGGGGGATGCGGCGATCACGACCCCTTCAATGGTGGCGGCCCCTCGGAGAGCGGTGACGCCGATCTCCCGTGCGACGATGATCGCGACGATCCAGGCGGGCACGCGTCCCGGGGGGATCAGCATGACCATCGAAGCGCAGACGAGCAGCTTGTCCGCGAGAGGGTCGAGCAGCTTCCCCAGCGAGGTGACCATCCCGTACCGCCGCGCGACGTAGCCGTCGAACAGGTCCGTGAACGAGGCCACCGTGAACAGGATCGCCGCCGCGACCGACCGGAACAGGGTGATCTCCTTCCCGGACGGGACGTATAGGAGCAGGACGACGACGGGGACGGTCACGATCCGAAAGAGAGTGAGCAGATTCGCGGAGTTGAGGCGGTTCTGGCGATTCATTCGTCGACGGAGTATTGCCGGTAGAAGTCCAGGACCCTCTTCACGTATTGACGGGTCTCCTTGTAGGGGGGGACCCCCCCGTATTTCCGGACCGCCTCGGGGCCGGCATTGTAGGCGGCCACCGTGTGGACCAGATTCCCCCGGAAGGTACCCATCAGTTCCTTGATATATTTCACCCCCCCCTCGATGTTCTCGACCGGATCGAAGGGATCGGACACTTTCATCCGCTTCGAGGTGAACGGCATGAGCTGCATCATCCCCTGCGCCCCCTTCGGAGAGACGGCGAACCTCTCCCCGTTCGATTCGGCCTTGATGATCGCCTTCACGAGGGCGGGAGACAGTTTGTGGGCGCGGGAGAACCGTTCGACATACTCCTCCATCCAGGCCTGGGAGACCCCTCCCCTACCGGCCCTCGCCGTTTCCGGGGGAGCCTCGCGCAGGTAGAGTTCGCATTCCGCGTCGCATTGGGTGTTCGTGAAGTGGACGACCCCATCCTTGTCCACGTACCGGTAGATGTCCGCGAGAAGAATCGATGGACAAACCAGGCAGGATATGATTAAAAATATGCGTAAATACACCATATTTTTGAATTCTATTCGAAGCACCACCCCCTGTCAATCGGCTCGGGACCTTCGCGGGAGGCGGACGGCATGGAACATTCCTCCAATTTCCTGGTCATCGGAAGCGGCATCGCGGGGTTGAGTTTCGCCCTCCGGGCGGCCGGGTCCGGGAAGGCCACGGTGAACATCGTCACGAAGCGGAAGGCGGCGGAATCGAGCACGAACTACGCGCAGGGGGGGATCGCCACCGTCTGGAGCGGAGAGGATTCGTTCGAGTCGCACATCGAGGACACCCACCGGGCCGGAGCGGGCCTCTGCCACACGGATATCGTGGAACGGGTGGTCCGGGACGCCCCGGAGAGGATCCGCGAACTGATGGAGTGGGGAGTCCGGTTCACCCGCCGCACCGGGGGGCGGGAGTTCGACCTCGGACGGGAGGGCGGTCACTCGAAACGGCGGATCTTCCACGCGAAGGACCTGACCGGGCGAGAGGTCGAGCGGGCCCTGCTCTCCCGCGCAAGGGCCAACCCGCGGATCCGGATCTTCGAGCACCATACCGCCATCAACCTCGTCACGCGCCAGAAGCTCGAGTCCTTCGACCATCGCCGGGAGGACGAGGTCCTCGGGGCCTACGTCCTCGACGAGGTGCGGGGCGAGATCGGGACCTTCACCGCGGACGCCACGGTCCTCTCCACCGGCGGCGTCGGGAAGGTCTACCTCTACACGAGCAACCCGGACATCGCCACGGGGGACGGGATCGCGATGGCCTACCGGGCGGGGGCGACGATCGCGAACATGGAGTTCGTGCAGTTCCATCCGACCTGCCTCTATCATCCCCACGCCAAGTCCTTCCTGATCTCGGAGGCGGTCCGCGGGGAGGGGGCGGTCCTGCTCTCCCGGACGGGGAAACCGTTCATGCAGGGGGTCCACCCGATGGCGGAGCTGGCCCCGCGGGACATCGTGGCGCGGGCCATCGACTCGGAGCTCAAGCGAACCGGGGAGGACTGCGCCTACCTCGACATCACCCGCAAGGGGGGCCCTTTCATCCGGAGGCGGTTCCCGAACATCCACAAAACCTGCCTCTCCTTCGGGATCGACATGACGAAGGAGCCGATCCCCGTGGTCCCCGCGGCCCATTACCTGTGCGGGGGGATCCGGACCGACGGGAACGGGGAGACCGACATCCGCCGGCTCTTCGCGGTGGGGGAATCCGCCTGCACCGGGCTCCACGGCGCGAACCGGCTCGCCTCGAACTCCCTCCTGGAGGCGCTGGTCTTCTCCGCCCGCGCCCACGAGCACGCCTCCCGGACCTATTCCCGGAAGATCCGGCCGAAGGTCCGGATTCCGAAATGGGACCCCGGAAAAGCCCAGGACTCCGACGAGGCGGTCGTGGTCTCCCACAACTGGGACGAGATCCGCCGCCTGATGTGGAACTACGTCGGCATCGTCCGCTCGAACAAGCGGCTGGAGCGGGCCCTGGACCGGATCGAGCTGCTGAAGAAGGAGATCTCGGAGTACTACTGGAACTTCAAGGTGACGGGCGACCTGCTCGAGCTGCGGAATATCTGCACGGTGGCCGAGCTGGTCGTCCGGTGCGCGATGCAGAGGAAGGAAAGCCGGGGGCTGCACACGACGATCGACTACCCGTACCTGGACGAGGAGCACGGACGGAAGGATTCCGCCATACGCCGGATCCGGTTCTAAAGCACCGGTCACTACCAGACGAGGACCGCGCGCCCCCGGACGCCGGTCAGGACGAGCTTCAAGCGGGAGGAGCCGACCCTGCTTTCCACCGTCTCCCCCGCCTCCTTCGGAAACGCCACCTCGTAGGACCGGTACCAGACTCCCGAATAGGGGAAGAAGCGGTCCACCTCCTCGGGTCGGAGGGAGCTCTTCCGCACGTAGGCCGGCCGGAATTCCACCTCGTCCGCGCGGACGAGGTGGAGGCTCCAGAGGGTCCCCTCCCGTTCCATGTCGTTTCCCTCCTCCTCCGGGGTGAACAGCGCCACGAAAAACCGCACGTGGGCCTCCGATTCCGCACTCCACCGGGCGACCACCCGGTCTCTCCTCTCCCCGTCGAGGTAGTAGATGTTCGAGTATTCCTCCGTGAAGGCGCGGACCCACCGCGGTGAGAGCCAGGTGGCCTTCAGAATCAAGCGGACTTCCAGGCCGTCGTGGACCTCTCGGGTCCGAGTGTGGTCCCGGGTGATCCGGTCGTATGTCGGGGAACCAAGCACCTTCTCGTAGAGGGCGCTCACCCGGGTGCCGCAGGCCGGAGCCAGCCCCAGGGCGAACGTCAGCGCAAGGGCCGCGATCCGGACGGGCCTCCCCCGCTCAGCCACCTTCGATCTCCTCCCGCCGGAACATCGACTCGAGGCGGAACCCCTTCTCCGCAACCGCATCGGCACCCCCCTCGTTCCGGTCGACGATGCAGAGCACGCGGGACACGACGAGCCCGAACCCCTGGGCCCGCTCGATCGCCCGAAGGGTCGAGGCGCCGGTGGTGACGACATCCTCCACGATCGCCACCTGCATCCCGGGGGAGAGGTTCCTCGTCCCCTCCAGCCACTGGGCCGTGCCGTGCTTCTTCGGCTCCTTCCGGATGATGAACGCGGGGATCGGGTTTCCCCGGAGGGCGCTGGTGAGCGAGATGGCGGTCACGATCGGGTCCGCCCCGAGCGTGATGCCGCCCACCGCGTCGGGCCACCCTTCCCGCTCCAGCATCCCGCAGAACAGCCGCCCCGTGAGCAGGGCCCCCTCCGCGTCCAGCGTCGCCTGCTTGCAGTCGATGTAGAAGTCGGATTCCCTCCCGGAGGAGAGGATCACCTTCCGCTTCTCGTAACTCTTTTCCCGAAGAATCGCGAGGAACCGCTTCCGGTCGTCCGCCATCGCTGCCCGCCCTCCCGGTACGTCCGTATTCGGATCGTCTTCACACACTCACGGAGCCGCGGAACAGCAGGAGCTGCTCCTCGGTCTCCTGGATCTCCAGCGGAATCATGTAGTCCCCGGTGAAACAGGCGTCGCAGTACCCTTTTCCCGCGTTCGGGACGCAGGCGTGAAGTCCCTCCGGGCTCAGGTATTCCACGCTGTCGGAGGTGAGGTAGGTGGCGATCTCCTCGATCGTGTGGGTGGCCGCGATCAGGTCGCGCCGCAGGGGAGTGTCGATGCCGTAGTAGCAGGGATGGGTCGTGGGGGGGGAGCTGACCCGCACGTGGATTTCCTTCGCGCCGGCGTCCCGGATCATCTTGATGATCTTGCGCCCCGTCGTCCCCCGGACGATCGAGTCGTCCACGACCACGACCCGCTTCCCCGCCACCACGTCCCGGACGACGTTCAGCTTGATCTTGACCCCGAAGTGCCGGATCGACTGCTGCGGCTCGATGAAGGTCCTTCCCACGTAATGGTTCCGGATCAGCCCCATCTCGAAGGGGAGCCCGGACTCCTCGGCGTACCCGAGGGCGGCCGGGACCCCCGAATCGGGGACCGGGATGACGATGTCGGCGACGGCCGGGCACTCCCGGGCCAGCTGCCGCCCGAGCTGCTTCCGGACCTGGTAGACCGAGGTGCCTCCGAAGACCGAGTCGGGGCGGGAGAAATAGACATGCTCGAAGATGCAGAAATGGGGCTTCGCGGGAAAGAAGGGCCGGGTGGCCCGCATCCCCCGCGAATCGATGACGATCATCTCCCCGGGCTCGACCTCCCGGACCAGTTCCCCTTCGATCAGGTCGAGGGCGCACGACTCCGAGCAGATGACGTGTCCCCCTCCCTTGATCCTCCCCAGGACCAGGGGCCGGATCCCGTGGGGATCGCGGACGGCGATCAGCCGGTCCCGGGTGAGGAAGAGCAGGGAGTAGGCCCCCCGGACCTTGGAGAGGGCGTCGACGATCCGATCCTCGACGCCCTCCATCCGGGACTTCGCGATCAGGTGGACGATCACCTCGGTGTCCATCGTCGACTGGAAGATCGACCCTTCCACGTCGAGGCTCCGGCGGAGGGTGTGGGCGTTCACCAGGTTCCCGTTGTGCGCGACGGCGATCGACCCCCGCTCGAAGTCCACCACGAAGGGCTGTGCGTTCTTCAGCTCGGAGGATCCCGTGGTCGAATAGCGGACATGCCCGATGGCGACATGGCCCTGCAGCCGGCCGAGGACCTCCTCCGAGAAGATCTCCGCGACGATCCCCATCTCCTTGTGGAACGAGATCAGGGATCCGTCGGCGCTGGCGATGCCGGCGCTCTCCTGTCCGCGGTGTTGGAGGGCGTACAGTCCGAGATAGACGAGGTTCGCCGCTTCCGGATGCCCGAAGACCCCGAAAATGCCGCATTCCTCGTGGAATTTTCCGGTCATGTCCCCCACCCGTTCATTGTAATACGGAACCCTTCCCGGCCGCGCGGCGTCCCCCCGTTTTTCCGCGGGGCTTCCTTCCCCGGGACGTTCCCCCCCGGGACGGCGGAAACACCCGGTCGAACACGGCGTCGATGTGCCTGAGGTAGTAGCCGGGGTCGAACAGCTCCTGAAACTCGTCCCGGGAAAACCGGCCCCGGACCTCCCGGTCCTTCCAGAGCAGCCCGGCCAGCTCCTTCTCCTTCCGGAAGGCCTCCATCGCCGACCGCTGGACGATCTCGTAGGCCCTCTCCCGGGACAATCCCTTGGACGCGAGGGCGAGCATGACCCTCTGGGAAAAGAGGAGGCCCCGCGTCCTTTCCAGGTTCCTCCGCATCCGGTCGGGGTAGACCAGCAGCCGCTCCATCAGCTCCCGGAACCGGTCCAGGGCGAAGTCGAGAAGGATGGTGGCGTCCGGGGCGATGACCCGCTCCGCCGAGGAATGGCTGATGTCCCGCTCGTGCCAAAGGGCGACGTTTTCCAGCGCGGTAACCGCGTATCCCCGGAGCAGGCGGGAGAGGCCGCAGAGGTTCTCGGAGATCACCGGGTTCCGCTTGTGCGGCATCGCGGAGGAGCCCTTCTGCCCCTCCGAGAAATACTCCTCGACCTCGAGGACCTCCGTGCGCTGCAGGTGGCGGATCTCGACGGCGAACTTCTCGAGGGAGGACCCGACCACGGCCAGGGTGGCGAACAGCTCGGCATGCCGGTCCCGCTGGACGATCTGGGTGGACGCGGGGGCCGGCTTCAGGCGGAGCTTCCGGCAGACATA
>MGPV01000042.1:0-53428 GCA_001797615.1 Deltaproteobacteria bacterium GWC2_65_14 | reverse complement strand
GATCACCTCCCGGGCGCGACGCAGGCGGGAAATGTTCCGGCGCATCTCGTCCGCCCAGATGGCCAACTTCAGCCCGAAGGTGACCGGCTCCGCGTGAACCCCGTGGGTGCGCCCGATCATCACGGTGTCCTTGTGCTCGAGGGCACGGGCCCGGAGCACCTCGAACACCTTCTCCGCCTCCCGGATCAGCAGGGTGAGTGCCTGGCGCATCTGGACGGCGAAGGAGGTGTCCAGCACGTCGGAGCTCGTCATCCCCACGTGAAGAAACCGGGAGTCGTCCCCGACATGCTCCGCGACCGAGGTCAGGAAGGCGATCACGTCGTGCTTGACCCGTTTTTCGATCTCCTCGATCCGGGCCGCGTCGAAGCCCGCCCGCTGGCGGACCCGCGCAAGGGCGTCCGCGGGAATCCTCCCCTGCCGGACCATCGCCTCCATGGCCAACAGCTCGATATCGAGCCAGATCCGGAACCGGTTTTCCGCCTGCCAGACCGCCGCCATCCCGGGTCTCGTGTACCGTTCGATCACCGCCCGCCTCCCCGTTCACCGGTGTGTCCGAACCCCCGCTCCCCGCGGGGTGTCCCGTCGAGCGTCCCCACCTCCCGCAGGGTGGCCCGCAGGACGGGGGAAAAGACCAGCTGGGCGATCCGGTCTCCCCTCCGGACGACGAAGGGTTCCTCCCCGAGGTTGACCAGGAGAACGCGGATCTCCCCGCGGTAGTCGGAATCGATGGTCCCGGGGCTGTTCAGGCAGGTGATCCCGCTGCGGGCGGCAAGCCCGCTTCTCGGCCTCACCTGTCCCTCCACCCCCGGGGGGATCGCCACCGCGATCCCGGTCGGGACGAGCGCCCTTCCGGCAGGCGGTAGAACCACCTCCCCCTCCAGGTCCGCGAACAGGTCCATCCCCGAGGCCCCTTCGGTCTGGTACGCCGGGAGAAGCCCGCGGCTTCCCTCCCGCACGAACCGCACCGGGACGGTCAGGCCGGGCTCCATCCCGTCAGAAGGAGAGGCGGGAGGCGTCCGGAAGCTCCCCCACCGCGGCCAGCGTGAATCTCTCCCGGCACAGCATCTCCGCCGCGAGCTCCCGCACCGCGTCGGGGGTCACCGCGTCCACCTTCCCCAGGGTCTCCTCGGGCGTCTCGAACCGCCCGAGAAACATCTCGCACATCGCCATCCGGCTCATCCGGAACTCGGCGTTCTCCAGCGAGAGGAGCATGTTCCCCTTGATCAGGTCGCGTGCGAAGGCCACTTCCTCGTCGCCGAACCGTCCGGCGCACAGCGCCTCCACCACCCCGGAGGTCACCTGCAGCACCTCCGGAACCTTGTCCGGCGTCGTGCCGACGCAGATCTTCAGGATCCCGGAATCGGTGTAGGCGGAAAGGGAGGAGTAGACGGAATAGGCGAGCCCCCGCTGCTCGCGGATCTCCTGGAAGAGCCGGCTGCTCATGCTGCCGCCGAGGATGGCGTTCAGGATCAGTGCGATGTACTTCCGGTCGCTGGTCCGCGGAACCGCGGGCGCGCCGAGGCACAGGCAGACCTGCTCGATCGGACGTTGCCGGAGGAAGGTCTCCCGCCGGGGGGACGGCGACGCGTCCGGCCGGTGGCGCTCCCCCAGCCGGAGCGGACCGAAGGCGCGCTCCAGCTCCTCCGCGACCCGCTCGTGCGGGAGGTTGCCGACCACCGTCACGACGAGCCCCTCGCGCCGGAAGCGGTCCCGGAAGTACCCGATGACCTTCCCCTTCGAGAATTCGGAGACGTTCCCCGCGGTGCCCTGCACCGGGAGCCCGAGGGGATGCCCTCCCCAGTAGGATTCATGGAAGAAGTCGTGCAGGAACTCCTCGGGGTTGTCCTCGACCATCAGGATCTCCTGCAGGACGACCCCTTTTTCCCGCTCCAGCTCCAGGGAGTCGAAGCAGGAGTTCAGGTAGATGTCGGAGAGGATATCGACGGCCAGGGAGAAATCCCGGGAAAGGACCTTCGCGAAGAAGTAGACATACTCCCGGTCGGTGCAGGCGTTCATGTTTCCGCCGACCGACTCGATCTCCCGGGAGATGTCGAGCGCCTTCCTCCGGACCGTCCCCTTGAAGAGCATATGCTCGATGAAGTGGCCGATCCCGTTCTCGGCGGGAGATTCGCCCCTCGAGCCGGCGGGCACCCAGATTCCCACCGTCGTCGACACCAGGTGGGGAACCTGCTCTGAGAGGATCGTGACGCCGTTGTCCAGAACCGTCCTGGCGACCTTCATGCCGCGCCGCTCACCGGTTCTTCCCGGCCGGTCCGGCTACCGGCGGCCTCTCCGGCCGCCGCGTCCGCGCTCCCCGTCCCGGGGACGATCCCTGTCGCCGCGGTCCGCCGGTTCCGGTCTCGGCGGAGGCTCTCCCCCCTCCCCTTCCACGTAGGGGTTCTCCCCCCCCTTCTCGAACTCCTTGTGGGAGAGGCGGATCTTCCCATCCCGGTCGACCTCGATCACCCGCACCGTGACCGGGTCTCCCTCCTTGTAGATGTCCGACACGGAGCGGACCCGGTTCTTGCTGATCTGGGAGATGTGCAGGAGGCCGTCGGTCCCGGGGAACAGCTCCACGAAGGCGCCGAAGTCCATGATGCGGCGGACCTTCCCCTCGTACACCTTCCCGACCTCCGCCTCCTGGACGATCCCCTCGATGATGGAGATCGCCGCCTTCGCCGCCTCGGCGTCCACCGCCGCGATCTTGATGGTGCCGTCGTCGTCGATGTCGATCTTGACGCCGGTCTGCTCCTGGATCCCCCGGATGACCTTGCCTCCCGGGCCGATGATCTCGCGGATCTTCTCGGTCTTGACCGTCATCACGTAGATCCTGGGAGCGAAGGGAGAGAGCTCCTGTCGGGGCGTCGCGAGCGCCGCGTCCATCTTCCCGAGGATGTGCAGGCAGCCTTCCCTGGCCTGTTTCAGCGCCGACAGCAGGACCTCCCGGCTCACCCCGCCGATCTTGATGTCCATCTGGATGGCGGTGATCCCCTTCGCGGTCCCCGCGATCTTGAAGTCCATGTCCCCCAGGTGGTCCTCGTCCCCCAGGATGTCGGAGAGGACCGCCACATCGTCCCCCTCCTTGATCAGCCCCATCGCGATGCCGGAGACGCTCCCCTTCGTGGGGACCCCCGCGTCCATCATCGCCAGCGACGACCCGCACACCGTGGCCATGGAGGAGGAGCCGTTCGATTCCAGGACCTCGGAGACGAGCCGGATCGTATAGGGGAAATCCATCTCGGGCGGGAGGACCTTGGAAACCGCCCGCTCGGCGAGGACTCCGTGTCCCACCTCCCGGCGGGCGGGGGCCCGCAGCATCTTCACCTCTCCCACGGAGAAGGGTGGAAAGTTGTAGTGGAGCATGAACGATTTTGTCGTGTCCCCGAGGAGCGAGTCGATCCTCTGCTCGTCCTGCGAAGTCCCCAGGGTGGCGGTGACGAGGACCTGGGTCTCCCCGCGCGTGAAGAGGGCCGACCCGTGTGTCCTGGGAAGGATGCCCACCCGGCAGTCGATCGCCCGGACGTCCGCGAGCCCCCTTCCGTCGATCCGCCGCTTTTCCGCGAGGACCTTCCCGCGGACGATCTTCTTTTCGATGTTCTTGAAGGCCCCCGCGATGAGGTTCCTCTTCGCCAGTCGCTCCTCCTCGGGAAAGAGGTTCCGCACCGCCTCGGCGATTTCCTCGATCCGCTTGCGGCGATCCTGCTTCCCGACGATCGCGTACGCCTCCCGGAGCTCCTTCTCCGCCGTCTGGGTGATCCTGCGGATCTCCTCGTCCCCCAGTTCCTCCTTCGCGAAGATCCGCTTGGCCTTCCCCGTCTCCTTCGCCATCCGATCCTGCATGTCCAGGAGGGGAACCAGGGAGCGGTGCGCGAAGAGAATGGCGTCGAGGACATCCCCTTCGGGAACCTCGGAGGCTTCCCCCTCCACCATGAGGATCGCCTCGCGGCTCCCGGAGACGAAGATGTTCATGTCGCTCTTCTCCATGTCGGGAATCCTCGGATTGATGACGAGCTCGCCGTCGATCCTCCCCACCCGCGCGCCTGCGATCGGTCCGGCGAAGGGGATGTCGGAGATGGACAGGGCGGCCGACGCCCCGATCATCGCGATCACCCCCGTATCGTTCTCCTTGTCGGCGGAGAGCACGGTGGCGATGACCTGGATCTCGTTGTAGAACCCTTTCGGAAAGAGCGGCCGGATCGGCCGGTCGATCAGGCGGGAGGTGAGCACCTCGTACTCCGAAAGCCGCCCCTCCCGCTTGAAGAAGCCGCCGGGGATCTTCCCCGCGGCAAACGTCTTTTCCACGTAGTCGACCACGAGCGGGAGGAAGTCGATCCCGGGACGCGGGGTCTCGCTCGCGCAGGCGGTCACCAGGACGACGGAATCCCCGTACCGGACGACGGCCGAGCCGCCCGCCTGCTTCGCCAGATCTCCCGTTTCGATGGAAAGTTTCCTGCCGGACAGTTCCGTTTCGTACACGTTTCCCACGGTATTGTTTTCCCTTCTGTTCGGCCGGGAACCGGCCTGGAGTGTGTCGGTCGAGAGCGGGTTGCCGGACTACTTCCGCAGGCCCAGCGATTCCAGCACCGCTTTGTAGCGGAGCGATTCCTTCGCCTTCAGGTAATCGAGAAGCCGGCGCCGCTGGCCGACCAGCTTCAGTAGGCCGCGCCGGGTATTGAAATCCTTGGAGTGGGTCTTGAGGTGATCGGTGATCATGTTGATCCGCTCCGTCAGGAGCGCGATCTGCACCTCGGGCGAGCCGGTGTCCGACTCATGCAACCGGAACTTTCCGATCAGGTCCTTTTTCTTCTCCGTCACCAGGCTCATTTCCCCATCCTTCTCCTGTCGAGGGTGTCATGAAATCCGCGGAATAACTCGATTATTCGTTTATATCATATCGCCCGGGGGAAGTAAAATCATAACCCCCGGACGATCCTCCAGATCCCTTCCGGACTGCGCCCGACCAGGGCGACCGGGCCGCCGTCGGCCCCCGTCAGCAGGACCACCCCCAACCCCGCCGGGATCGTCTCACTCGCGAGCCAGGGGCCGGGGCCGCGTCCGGTACGGATCGCCGCGACCGCCTCGTGGGGAATCCTCACCTGGGGAAATCCCTCGAGGGCCTTCGTGATCGGAAGCAGGTGCTTCCGGGCCTCCTCCCGCCGCCCGGCCTCGGCCAGTTCGTCGAGGGAGACCGATTCCTCCAGTCGGAACGGGCCGCACCGGAGGCGGGACAGCGCCGCCACCGTCATCGGAACGCCGAACTCCCTTCCCATGTCCCGGGAGAGCGCACGGACGTAGAACCCCTTCGAGGTCCGCAGAAGCAGGCGGAACCCCTCCCGGCTCCACCCGAGCAGCCGAGCCTCGTAGACGGTGACGCTTCTGGGGGCGAGCTCCGGAGTCTTCCCCTGGCGGGCCAGCACGTAGGCCCGCTTTCCGCCCACCTTCACGGCGGAATAGGCCGGGGGGACCTGGGCCCAGTTCCCTTCGAGCCTTTCCACCGCGGCCCGGACCGCTCCTTCGTCCGCGAAGGCTCCCGGGGCCGAGGCGGTCTCCTTCCCCTCGCGGTCTCCCGTGTCCGTCTCCGCGCCGAACCGGAAGAGGACGTCGTACTCCTTCTCCTGCCCGGCCAGGTACCCCGCGATCTTGGTGGCCCGCCCCAGGCAGATCGGCAGAACCCCCGTGGCCATCGGGTCGAGCGTGCCGGCATGCCCGCCCTTCTTTTCCCGGAACACCCTCCGCACCTGCTCGACGGCCCGGAAGGAGGTGATCCCCGGCGGTTTGTCGAGAACGACCACTCCGTCGATCACGAGAGGGCCTCCTCCAGCGCCGCGAATACCCTGCGCTTCGCCTCGGAAAGGGTCCCCGTCACGGTGCACCCGGCCGCGTTCCGGTGCCCCCCTCCTCCGAAGGCGGCCGCGACCCGCGCGACATCCACCCGTCCCTTCGAGCGGAAACTCACGCGGAACTCCCGGTCTCCCTCCTCGCGGAAGGCCACGGCGACTTCGACACCCGCGATGGAGCGGGGATAGTTGATGAAGCCCTCCAGGCTGTCCTTCCTCGCACGGAAATCCTCCAGATCCTTCCGCATCGTCGTGATGGCCGCCATCTTCCCGGACGGCGACGTCTCCAGGGAGGAGAGGACCCTCCCGAGCAGCCCGATGCTTTCCCGGCTCCGGGTCTCGTAGACCTGCTCCGACACGCTCCAGGGATCGACTCCGCGCCGTACCATCTCCGCCGCGATCTCGAAGGCTTCCGGGTTGGCGTTGGAATAGTGGAACGACCCCGTGTCCGTCAGGATCGACACGTACAGGTTCACGGCGATCTCCGGATCGATCGGAACCCCCATCGCGTCCAGGACCCGGTAGACCAGCACGCCGGTGGCCGCGGCTTCCGGATCGACCAGGCAAACCTCGCCGTGCCGCCCGTTCGTCACATGGTGGTCGATGTTCACCGTCAGCGGGCACTTCCGCAGCTCCGCCCCCACCCGGCCAGTCCGCTCGGGCGATCCGCAGTCCAGCACCACCGCCACCTCGTACCCGTCCCCGTCCCCGTCGAAGACGACCGTGTCCGCCCCCGGCAGAAACTTCAGGTTCGCGGGTACGGGATCGGAGTTCAGCACCGTCGCCGTTTTCCCCGTCTTCCGCAGCGCCAGGGCGAGCGCCAGCTCCGACCCGATGGCGTCCCCCTCCGGATTCTCGTGGCAGGCGATCAGGAACCGGTCCCGCTCCCGGAACAGGCGGACGATCCGCTCGAGGTCATTCCTCATCGGCGACCCCGTCCGACCCGGCTTCCCTCAGGAGGCTGTCGATCCGGGCCCCTTTCTCGTAGGAGGCGTCGTACAGGAAGGTCAGGTCGGGGGAGTACCGGATCTGCAGGACGCGCCCCAGCTCCCGCCGGAGAAAACCCTTCGACCGCCGAAGGCCCTTCCGGGCGGCCGCCCGCTCCTCCTCCCCTCCGAGCACGGAATAGAAGATCCGCGCCATCCGGAGATCGGGCGTCACCGTCACGTCGGTCACGGTGACGGGGCCGGTCCCGGGGTCCTTCACCCGGTTCAGGAGAAGCAGGGAGACCTCCTCCCGGATCCGCTCCGCGACGCGGACATGCCGGTCCCCTCGTCCCTTCATCGCGCTTCGTCATCGATCCGGAGAATTTCGATCGTGCGGTCGGTCATCTCCACCTCGCCGTCCCCGCCGAGAATGTCGGTGATCCTGTCAAGCATCGACTGGGCCAGCCGGGCGTCGGTCGTCACCAGCGCGACGCCGATCCGCCCCCGCTGCAGCAGGTCCCGGCAGCCGACCTCGGCCACCGAAACCGGGAACTTCGCGCGGATCCTTCCGGTCAGGGCGCTCATCCTCCTCCGCTTGTCCTTCAGCGACAGGGCGTCGGGGATGCGAAGTTCCGCTACGAGCACCGCGACCAGCATTCCGGTCTCCGTACGAAATCGGGAAAGGGCGCCTGGGGCGCTACAGGGTCTCGACGACCTTCTCCATCACGAACGCCTCGATCTGGTCGCCGATCTTGATGTCGTTGAAGCTCTCCAGCCCGATTCCGCACTCGTACCCCTCGACCACCTCGCGGACGTCGTCCTTGAAGCGCTTGAGGGAGGCGAACTTCCCCTCGTGGATCACGACGCTGTCCCGCAGCAGCCGGGCGTTCGCGCTCCGGGCGATCTTGCCGGAGAGCACGAAGCATCCCGCGATCGTGCCGAGCCGGGAGATGTGGAAGGTGTTCCGGACCTCCGCCCGCCCCGTGGTGGCCTCCCGGAAGGAGGGCTCCAGCAGCCCCTCCATCGCCTTCCGGATATCCTCCACCACCTCGTAGATGACCGTGTAGAGACGGACGTCGACCCGCTCCCGCTCGGCCAGTTCCGCCCCCTTGGGCTCGGGGCGGACGTTGAACCCGATCACCACGGCGGTCGACGCCGACGCGAGCATCACGTCGGACTCGGAGATCCCGCCGACCCCGGCGTGGATGACGTTCACCTTCACCTTCTCGGTGGGAAGCTTCTTCAGGGAGAAGAGGAGGGCCTCCATCGATCCCTGCACGTCGCACTTGCAGACGATGTTCAGCTCCTTGAGATCCCCCTCCTCGATCCTGCGGTGAAGCTCGTCCAGGCTGAACTTCGGGCGAACCACCGCCCGCTCCCGCTCCTTCTCGAGCCGGTGCATCGCGATCTGCCGGACGGTCCGCTCGTCCTTCAGGACGGCGTATTTCTGTCCCGCCTCCGGGAGGCCGCTCAGGCCCTGGATCTCCACCGGTTTTCCCGGGAGGCACTCCGAAAGCCGCTTCCCCTTGGAATCCGTGAGGGAACGGACGCGGCCGTAGTGGACGCCGATCACCATCGGGTCGCCCACCCTCAGCGTTCCCTCCTGGACGAGCACGGTGGCGACCGCCCCGCGCCCCTTGTCCAGGCGGGACTCGATCACCGTCCCCCGGGCCATCTTGGAGGGATTGGACTTCAGCTCGAGGAGGTCCGCCTGGAGCAGGACCAGCTCGAGCAGCGCGTCGATCCCGGTCTTCTTCTTCGCGGAGACGTTCGCGTAGAGCGTCTGCCCCCCCCACTCCTCCGGGACGAGAGCATGCTCGGAAAGCTGCTGCCGGATCCGGTCCGGCTGGGCCCCGGACTTGTCGATCTTGTTCACCGCCACCACGATCGGGACCCCGGCCGCCTTCGCATGGTCGATCGCCTCGACCGTCTGCGGCATCACGCCGTCGTCCGCCGCGACCACCAGGACCACGATGTCGGTCACCTGCGCCCCACGGGCCCGCATCGCGGTGAAGGCCTCATGGCCCGGCGTGTCCAGCAGGACGAGCGCCCTCCCGGCATGCTCGACCTCGTAGGCCCCGATATGCTGCGTGATTCCCCCCGCCTCGGTGTCGATCACGTTGCTGGCCCGGATCACGTCGAGCAGGGAGGTCTTTCCGTGGTCGACATGCCCCATGATCGTGACCACGGGGGGCCGGGAAACCAGGTCCTCCTCCCGGTCCTCCTCCTGGTCGATCAGCCCCTCCATCTCCGGGGTCACGTTCTCCACCTCGTACTCGTACTCCTGGGCCAGGATCCTGGCCGTGTCCGTGTCGAGCAGCTGGTTCACCGTGGTGGGCATCCCCATCTCGATCAGCTTCTTTACCGCCTCTCCCGCCTTGATCCCCATCCGGTGCGCCAGATCGCCGACGGTGATCACCTCCTCGATCTTCAGGACCCGCTTGCTGGCCTTCGGAGGAATCGTCGAGGGGGCCTTCTTTTCGCGGACGGCCCGTCCCCTCTTCCGCTGCACGCGCACCGGGTGGAACTGCCGGACGACGGCCGGGTCAGCCTCCGGAACGACCTTCTCTCCGGCGATCTTGGCGGCCTCAGGCTCCTCGACGATCTCCTGGATGATGTGCTTTTTCAGAATCCCCTTCTGGACCTTCTTCTCCTGGGGCCTGGCCTTCTTCCACTTCTTCTCCTTCCGCTCCTCTTCCGGCTTCGGGGGAGGCGCGGGAGCCTCCACGACGCGGACATCCGGCTCGGCCGGCTTCTCCGCGGGCTCGGACACGGGATCCACCTCGAACTCCGGAACGGCGATTTCGGCCGCCTCCAGGGATTTCTCCTCGGCCGCCGGAAGCTCCTGCGGCGCTCCGACTTCCAGGGGAGGTTCGGGGAGCTCTTCGCCCGGCGGTGGCGGAGAAGGCTCAGGCGCGCTGCGCCGCAGGACCACCCGCTTCGAGATCCTCTCCAGAGATCCGTCGGAGCGCTGGACCTCGACCGGCTTCTGCGGGGGCGGAGGGGCCGGCGTGCCCTTGCGGAAATGGGTCCGAACCCGCTCGATCACCTCACCCTCGATGTTGCTGGAGGCGGATTTTCCCTTCTGGCCGATCCGTTCCAGGAACGCCAGGAGTTCCTTGCTCGAGGACATCCCCAACTCCTTGGCCAACTCCCTTACGCGAACCTTCTCCATCCACTCCCCCTGCAACGATTGCGGTCCCCCGCCGTATTCCGTTTCCGCCTCACCGCGTCTATTCCTCCCGGGAGGACCACCAGGTTTCCAGCTCCCCGGCGAGCGCGACGGCATGCGTTCCCATCCTCCACCGGCCGGCCCCCTTCCGGGTGCCCAGCCTGCGGGAGAGTCCGCGCACGCACGCCTCCGCCCGGCACAGGTAGATCCCTCGGCCGGGCCTTCTCCCCTCCGGGTCTATCTCCCAACGCTCCCCGGGCCGTCCCGCGATCCGGAGGAAACTTCCCTTTTCCCCCGTCCGCCCGCAGGTCACGCAGGTCCGCCGGGGGGCGCTACGCTCACGCGGGAGGAGCATTCTCCGGCGTTCCGGAAGGGTCCTTCTCACCGGGCGCTTCCTCCCCGGGCGCTTCCTCCGCAGGCGCTTCCTCCGCGGGATCCTGAACCCCGCTTTCCGGAGCCGGCGTTTCCGCAGCCTCTCCGGTCGGCTCCGTGCTTTCTTCCGCCGTCGTGCCGGCCGCCTCCGCCTCGGGCGCACCTTCCGGATCATCCACCGGCTTTTTCGGGGCGAAGAGCCCCTCCGCCTTCTTCAGCGCGTCCTCGACCTGCCCTTCCGCCCGGACGTCGATCGACCATCCGACCAGCTTGGAGGCCAGCTTCACGTTCTGCCCCCGCTTCCCGATCGCCAGCAGGAGCTGCTCCTCCGGGACGATCACCTCCATGTTCTTCTCGGACTCGTTCACCAGGACGCGGATGATCTCGGCAGGCTGGAGGGCGTTGCAGACGAACTTCGCGGGGTCCTCGTCCCAGGCGATGATGTCGATCCGCTCCCCGCGGAGCTCCTGCACGATGCTCTGGACCCGGGACCCCTTCATCCCGACGCAGGCCCCCACCGGGTCCACCGCCCGGTCCTTGGAGCGCACGCCGATCTTCGTGCGGAAGCCGGGCTCCCGCGCCACGGCCAGGATCGACACGACCCCCTCGTAGACCTCCGGGACCTCCTGCTCGAAGAGCTTCAGAATGATCCGTGGGTCCGAGCGCGACAGCAGGATCTCCGGACCCCGGCTGGTCTTGGAGACCTCCTTGATGTAGGCGCGGATCCGGTCGCCCTGCCGGTACCGCTCCCTCGGGATCTGCTCGGCCGGCGGCATCACCGCCTCCGTCTTCCCCAGGTCGACGACGAGGGTGTCCCGCTCGTACCGCTGGACGATCCCGTTGATGATCTCCCCCTTGCGGGTGATGAACTCATTGTAGATCACCTCCCGCTCGGCATCCTTGACCTTCTGCATGATGATCTGCCGGGCGGTCTGCGCGGCGATCCGTCCGAGATCCCGGGTGCTCGTCCGGAAGCCGATGGAGTCCCCCAGGATCGCCACGGGATCCAGCTTCTGCGCCTCCTCCAGGGAGATCTCCAGGTCCTTGTCCTGGACCATCTCCACGACGGTGCGGAACTCGAGGACCTCGAACTCTCCCGTCCCCTCGTCGTAGGTCGCCTCGACCCGCTTGTTCATCCCGAACTTCTTCCGCGCGGCGCTCTCGAGGGCCTCCTTGATCGCGTCGACGATCAGGTTCTTCTCGATCCGCTTTTCCTTCCCCAGCTGGGAGATTATCTGTCCGATATCCAGAATCATCGCTTCCTCTTCCCTGTTCCGAAAAGTTCTTCGTGGTTGACTTCGAGATTCGCCTTCCGCACCAGCCGGTAGGGAATCCGGTAGACCGTATGGTCCCGTTCGAGCTCGAATCCCTCGTCGTCGCTGGCCAGCAGCCTTCCCCGGAAATTCCGGCTTCCCTCCAGGAATTCGGTCAGCGAGACCTTCAGCGTCCTGCCCCGACAGCCATGGAAGTGAGAGGGGCGAACCAGCTTCCGCTCCAGCCCGGGGGAGGAGACCTCCAGCAGGTAGGAACCCGGGACGGGATCCTCGACCTCCAGCAGCGCGCTGATCCGCCGGCTGAAGGATTCGCAGTCCCCGAGCCGGATCCCGCCTTCCCTGTCGAGATAGATGCGGATCACCGCGCGCGGACCCACCGCGCCGATCTCGACGTCCACCAGTTCCAGCGCCTCGTCCAGGGCGAGCCGTTCGGCGAGAGCCGTGATTTTTTCGGTATCCACCTTCATCGGCGCGGTCGAAAAAAAAAGTGGGCTGCCGGCCCACTTCCCTTGAACCCCCCCCCAACGGCATCATTCTACACGGTCCGCCCTTACAAGAACAAGGGTTTTCTTTACGTGGAAAGGGCACCCCGGTAGTCCTCCAGCCGGGCGATCCGCTCCTCCCGCAGGAACGCCTCGATTCCCTCCAGGATCTCGATGCAGACCCCGGGATTCCTGAAGTTCGCGGTTCCCACCTGCACCGCCTTCGCCCCGACGAGGATGAACTCCAGCGCGTCCGCCGCGGTCTGGATTCCCCCGATGCCGATCACCGGGATCGAGACCGCCCGCGCCGCCTCCCAGACCATCCGGAGGGCCACCGGCTTGATCGCCGGACCGGAGAGCCCTCCCGTCACGTTCGACAGAAGCGGCCTGCGGGTCCGATGGTCGACCGCCATCCCCACGAGGGTGTTGATCAGGGACACGGCATCGGCCCCGCCCTCCTGGGCGGCCTTCGCGATGCGGCCCACGTCGGCCACGTTCGGGGTCAGCTTCACCCAGAGCGGCTTCGAGGTCCTCCGGCGCACCCGAGCGGTCAGCTCCCGGATCCCTTCCGGCGTGGCGCCGAACGCCATCCCTCCCTCCTGAACGTTCGGACAGGAGGCGTTCACCTCGATCGCGGACAGGGAGGCTACCTCCGACAGGCGGGAGGCCAACTCCTCGTACTCCTCGACCGTCTTGCCGTAGATGTTCGCCGCGTAGGAGGCCCCCGCCTCCTCCAGGCGGGGGACGACGTCGGCGACGAACCGGGCGACTCCGATGTTCTGCAGGCCGATGGCGTTCAGCATCCCCGCGGGGGTCTCCACGATCCGTCCCGGCCGGTTTCCGGCGGTCGGCGCGAGGGAGAGCCCCTTCACGACGATCATGCCGAGGCGGGAGATGTCGTAGAAAGGGGAGAACTCCAGCCCGTACCCGAAGGTCCCCGAGGCGCTCATCACCGGGTTCCGCACCGTCAGCGGCCCGAGCGTGACGGACAGGTCCGGCTTCACCAGACGACCTCCCTCCCGTCGAACACCGGCCCCTCCCGGCAGACGCGCCGGTAGGCGGTCCCCTCCCCGTCCCGGAGGGAGACCACGCATCCCCAGCAGACCCCGAACCCGCAGGCCATGTGGTTCTCCAGCGCCACCTGGATCGACACCCCCTTCCGGAGCGCCGAGGCGGCCAGCTCCTTCAGCATCGGCCAGGGCCCGCAGGCGAGGATCGTCAGGCGGGCGGCCTCCCCTTCGGAAAGCGAAGAGAGCCGCTCGAGCACGGCTTCGGTGACGCGTCCCCGGAAGCCGGCGCTTCCGTCCTCCGTGCAGAGGTGGATCCTTCCCGGCCCGGCCCCGCCCGGGGTCCACTCCCGCGGGGGAAGGTGCGCCCGCGCCTTCGCGCCGAGGAAGATCTCGTGCCCGATCCGCCTCCTGCCGAGAGAGACCGCGGCCGGGAACACGCTGGAGAATCCGACCCCTCCCCCCACGAGCCAGAACCGGCGTCCCTCCTCCGCGAGGTCGAAGCCTCTCCCGAGCGGAAGGGTCAGGGAAAGGGAATCCCCGTGGTGAAGGCCGGAGAGGAGGGCGGTCCCCCTGCCCACCACCTTGTAGACGAATTCCACCGTCCCGAACTCCTTTTTTTTTCCGGAACGGAAGACCGCCAGGGGGCGGGGAAGCAGCGGGTCGTTCCCGGGCCATCCCGAGACCATCGCGAACTGACCCGGGACGAAGCGCACCGGGGCGGGGATCTCCGCAACGAGCCGGTAGAAGATCCCCCCACGCTCCTCGTTCCGCAGGATCCTTCCGGCGACGAACCGCATCCCGCTACCCGGCATTCCCGCTCCCGATCCCCTTGGCCAGGACGATCGCATCCTCGCCCGTGTCCGTGTAATATCCTCTCCGTATCCCGACGAACCGGAACCCTTCGCGCCCGTACAGCCGGAGAGCCGCCTCGTTCCCCGGGCGAACCTCAAGATAGATGCTCCGGGAGCGCGCCCGCACGCCCCTCCGGATGCATTCCTCCAGGAGGGTCCCGCCGATCCCCTTTCCCCGAGCCCCGGGGCGGACCGCGATGTTCAGGAGGTGGGATTCCTCCGCCACCGTCCAGCAGACGGCGTATCCCTGCACGGCTCCTCCCGGCTCCTCCACCGCCACGATCGAATGTGAGAACTCCCTCCCGATCTCCTCTTCGAACAGCGCGCGGGCCCAGGGGGTGGGAAACGACGCCTGCTCGATCTCCATCACGCCGTCCAGATGCTCCTGGGCGAGGTCCCGGACGACGACCTTCGGGGGAGGCGCCACCTACCAGCGGATCAGGGTCGAGCCCCAGGTGAAGCCCGACCCGAACGCCGCGAGGCAGACGAGATCCCCCTCCCGGATCCTCCCCTGCTCGAGGCACTCGTCCAGCGCGATCGGGATCGAGGCCGCCGTGGTGTTTCCGTACTTCTCGACGTTCGAATAGACACGCTCCGCGGGAACGGCGAGGGCGTTCACCACCGCCTGGGTGATCCGGAGGTTCGCCTGGTGGGGGATCACCAGCGCGAGCTCCTCCATCGTCCTGCCGTTGGCCGCGAGCGCCTCCCGGATCGCCTCGGGGAACCGCCGCACGGCGTGGGTGAACACGTAGCGCCCGTTCATACGGCCGTAATGCCTCCCTGCGTCGAGCATCTCGTGGGAAATCCGGGGGTGCTCGATGGAGGCGGGCGCCTCCGCCATCAGCTCCCGCGCATACTTCCCCTCCGAGTGGAGGTGGGAGGAGAGGATCCCCGTCCCGGGTTCGGCGGGCCCCACGACGGCCGCTCCGGCCCCGTCGCCGAAGATCACCGAGATATCGCGCCCCGCGGTGCTCAGGTCCATCCCCGTGCTCTGCACCTCGGAGCCGATCACGAGGACATGGTCGTAGAATCCCCCCTTGACGTAGGCCTCGGCCACGGAGAGCCCGTACAGGAAACCTGTGCACTGCGTCCGGACGTCGAGCGCTCCGATCGTCTCCATACCCATCTTCTCCTGGACGAGGACGCCGCAGCCGGGAAAGAAATAATCCGGGGAGAGGGTCGCGAAGACCAGGAAATCGATCTCCTTCGTGGTGATCCCCGCCGCCGCGATCGCCTTGTGCGACGCTTCGACCCCGAGGTCCGACGAACCGGTCCCGGGATCGACGAACCTCCGCTCCCGGATGCCGGTCCGCTGGACGATCCACTCCTCCGTGGTGTCCATCAGGGTGGTGAGCTCCGCGTTCGTCACGACCCGGGGCGGCAGCGCCCGCCCGGTCCCCAGGATCCTGGCTCCCCTCATCTTCTCCCCCTCACAGGACGAACACCGCAACGGCGATCACCGTGGCATACTCGTCCTTCACGATCGCCGACTGGGTGATGTTGAAAGACCGGTAAATCTTCCCGCTGATCTTCCAGACCTCCTTCTTCTCGTCCCAGCTCTTCTCCTCGTCGAACTCGATCCCCAGAGTGGAGGCGAGCATCGCCGCCGCGAGATCCTCGGCGTAGTCGCCCGCCACCTTTTCGGTTTGCCCGTAGGCGTGGTGCTCGCTCAGGTACCCGTACACGGAGCGGTCGGAGGGGAGCGCGCATCCCACCGAGGCGGCGACCAGCCTGCGCGGCTCGTCGCTCTGGCAGCGGCTCATCACGACGAAGACGATCTCCCCGGGGGAGAGCTGCTTGAGCCCCGCCTCCTTCTTGATGATCCTGCACTTGGGCGGGAAGATGCTCGACACCTGGACGAGGTTGAACTTCTCGATCCCGGCGTCCCGGAGGGCGAGCTCGAAGGAGGTGAGCTGCTCCCGGTGGCGCCCGACCCCCTTGGTGAAGAAAACCTTCGAAGGCACGAACATCGGCGGCGTCCCTATTTCTCTTCCCTGCGGGCGAGGATCCACCCCATCAGGCGGTAGCAGAGCCTCGCGGCGAAAAAGTCGGGGGCGACCATTCCGGGAATCGGGGAAAGCTCCATGATGTCGAACCCCACGACGTTGCAGTCCGCCCGCATCACGTCCCGGAGGATGTCGATCGCCTCGAACCAGGAGAGACCGCCCGGCTCCGGCGTTCCCACCGCGGGCATGATCCCGGGGTCGAAGCAGTCCAGGTCGATGGAGATGTAGACGTTTCCGGAGAGGCTGCTGACGATCCCGCGCGTCACGTCCGCGAGGTTGTCCCGCATCTCCGAGGCGTAGAAGGTCTTGATCGTCTCGGCTTTCCGGAGATAGCGGTCCTCCTCCTCGGAGATGCTGCGGACCCCCACCTGCACCAGTTTCGCGCCGGCGTCCACCATCCGCCGGCCGACGCAGGCATGGTTCCACGGGGTCCCGAGGTAGCTGTCCCGCAGGTCCGCGTGGGCGTCGAACTGGATCACGGTGAGATCCTCGTACCGCTTCCGGAGCGCCGTCACCGCGCCGCAGGTCCCCGAGTGCTCCCCTCCGAGCAGGACGGGAAACTTCCCCACCCGGAGCACCGCGTTCACCCGCTTCTCCACCGCCTTCAGCATGGCGAGCGGACTGGTCAGGGAGGGAATCTCGGGGGAGACGAAGATCCCCGCCCGGTAGGGCTCGATCTTGTTCTCCTCGTCGAAGAGCTCCATGTGCCCGGAGGCCTCGATGATCGCCCGGGGGCCGTTCCGGGCTCCCGCCATGTAGGTGGTGGTAAAGTCGATCGGAAAGGGGATCACGACGAAGGCGGAGTTCTTCCATCCGGAGTATTTGTCCGGGATCCCCCCGAAACTGACGGAGTATGGCTTCACGGGAGTACCTCCTTCATTCCTGCGCGTTCCGTCGCGCCGATTGTATCCTGATCGCGACCCGGTAGACAACCAGGTAGGCGACCGCGGCGGCCAGGATCCCCACGAGGGTGGTTCCCAGCAACAGGGGGGCGGCATAGGGGGCCGCCGCCTGCAGCAGGGTCGTCGCCGTGATCTCCTCGAAATTCGGCGGCGGGATGTCGATCCCCAGGATCCGCTCCCCCAGCCGGAAGCAGCCGTAGAACACGAAGGGCATCGTATAGGGGTTGTTCACCCAGGCACCCGCCATCGCGGCCGCCTTGCTGAACCGGAACAGGATCGCCACGAGCAGGGCCAGCAGCATGTGGAGCGTGAACAGCGGGGTGAAGCTGAAGAAGACCCCTACGGCGAATCCACCCGCGATCGCCCTGACTTCGAAATCCCCCTCCAGGGCGTCCTGGAACTTCTGACGGATCTTCCGGAATCCCGCCATCGCGTTCCCACCGCTACGCCGGGGGCCTCGCCCCCCGGACCAGGAGGCGGATCGACCGGGACCCCCGGAAGACCGACCACTGGGGGGTGAAGAGGATGTCGACCGCCTCGCCCGGCTCCGCGGGGATCGAAGCGCCCTGGAAGGCGACCGCATCGAACCGTCGGGTCCCCTCCGAAAGCTCGAGCCTGTGATGCTGCCCGTTCCCTCCGAAGGGGGTCTTCCTCTCCACCCAGAGGTTCCGGGCCGCCAGCACCGGCTCCTCGTTTCCCATCCCGAACGGGCGCAGACGGTCGAACTCCTCCAGGAGGCGGGGGGAGACCTCCCCGAGCGGGACCTCCGCGTCGACCAGGGTCGCGGGAGATGTGTCGCGTCCCTGCGCGTACCGGCCGGCCAGCCGGTCCAGCCCCTCCCGGAAGGCCGGGAGGTTCTCCGCGGGAAGAGAGACCCCCGCAGCCTGGGAATGTCCCCCGTAGCGGCTCAGCAGCGGGGAGAGCTCGGAGAGCGCCGTAAGGAGCGGGAAGCCGTCCGCGCTCCGCAGCGAGCCGGTCGCCTCCCCATCCTTGAACGTCAGAAAGGCCGAGGGGCGGAAGTACCGCTCGGCGAACTTCGAGGCCACGATCCCCAGCACTCCCAAGGGCCATCCGGGGTCGGCCAGCACGATCGCCCCCGGGACGCCGGACGGAAAGCCGGCGCGAAGGGCCTCCTCGGCCTCCCGGACCGCCCGCTCCTCCTCCCGCTGCCTCCTCGCGTTGTCCGCGTGAAGCTCGCGGGCGATCCTCCCCGCCGTTTCCGGATCTCCCGCGAGAAGCAGCTCGGAGCTGCGCCGGGAATCCCCCATCCGCCCCGCCGCGTTCAGGCGCGGCCCCACGCGGAAGCCGAGGTCCGCCTCCGTCACATGCTCCGGGTCGACCCCGGCCAGCGCGAGCAGGGCCCGGATCCCCGGCCTGGGCCGTTTCCGGATCTCCTCGATCCCCGCCCTCACGAAGAGCCGGTTGTCCCCCCGAAGAGGAACCATGTCGGCGACGGTCCCCAGGGCGACCAGGTCGAGGTACCTGCGCAGGTTCGGCTCGTCGCCCTCCCCGCGGAACCCCCCTCCGTCCCGCAGCAGGCGGCGCACGCCGCACACCAGGAGGAAGGCCACACCGACCCCCGCGATCTCCTTCTCCGGGTAGGGACAGTCGTTTTGCTTCGGGTTCAGGACGGCATAGGCGGGAGGGAGCCGCTCTCCCGGGGTGTGGTGATCCGTCACGATCACATCCATCCCCAGCCCCGCGGCCTGCCGGATCGCCTCCTCGTCGGAGATGCCGCAATCCACCGTGACGACCAGCCGGAAACCCTCCTCCGCCGCGGCGGCGAGGTGCGGGATCCGCAGGCCGTACCCGTCGTCTACCCGGTGGTTCTGGTGGATCCGGACCGGAAGGCCGGGGAAGACCTCCCCGAGGAACAGGTGCAGGACGGCGGCCCCGGTCGCCCCGTCCACGTCGTAGTCGGCGTAGATGAGAACCTTCTCGTTCCGCCGGCCCGCATCCACGACCCGCGCGGCCGCCTTCTCGAGATCCTTCATCAGAAACGGGGAAGTGACTTCCCGGAGAGTTCCGGAGAGGAAATCCCTCGCCCCGAGGGGATCGGTGATCCCCCGGTTCACGAGGACCCTGGCCGACGGTTCGGAAAGGCCGGTCGCCTCCCGGATCTCCCGGACCTGCCGGGCCTCCGGGGTCCGGAGCACCCATCCCCTCTCGAACCGCGTTCTCACTCCTCGATCGCTCGTCCCCCGGCCGCGCCTCCGGTCCCGGCGACCCGGTGGGAGCGGCGGGCGGTCATTTCCTCACCTGGGCGATCTTCTCCCCCCTCCAGGCCGCCACGATCGGGCTGGCCACGAACACGGAGGAGTAGGTGCCGATCACGATGCCGACCGCGAGGGCGAGGGCGAAGCTCTTCAGGACGATCCCGCCGAAGAAGAGCAGGGCCAGGGAGGCCAGCAGGGTCGTCAGGGCGGTGATGATGGTCCGGCTCAGGACCTCGTTCACGCTTACGTTGATCGTCTCCGAGAAGGTCCCCTTCTTCCGGAGGCGGAGATTCTCCCGGATCCGGTCGAAGACCACCACCGTGTCGGTCAGGGAGTACCCCCCGATGGTGAGCAGGGCGGTGATGAAGAGCAGGTCGATCTCCTTCCCCAGGAGGTAGAATATCCCGGTCAGGCCGACCACGTCGTGGAAGGTGGCCAGGGTGGCGGCCACCCCGAACTTGAACTCGAACCGCCAGGCGATGTAGGACACGATCGCCAGGGCGGAGATCGCGAGGGCGAAGAGCGCGTCGCTCCGCAGCTTCTTCCCGATCGCCGGCCCGATCTCGCTCGTGCTCTCCACGGTGAGGGGATTGGAGGAAAACTGCTTCCGGAGCAGCTCGACGATCCGCTCCGCGACCATCTTCTCCTCCTTCCCGTGCGCTCCCACCTTGACGATCAGGATGTTCTCCCCCGGGACCGCCTGCAGGGCCGCCTCCCGGTACCCGCCGTCCGCAAGGGCCTTCCGCATCTCCTCCATCCGGAACGGCTTCTCGAACCGCACCTGGATGGAGGTTCCCCCGGCGATCTCGATCCCGAGGTTGGCGTTTCCGGTGAAGATCTGGAACACGCCGAAGAACCCCAGCGCCATCAGCAGCCCGGACACCACCATCGTGTAGCGCCTCAGCCCCATGAAATCGATCTCGGTCTTCCGGATCAGTTCCCTCATCGCCGTCGACGCCCCTGTCCCTCCCGGATCTCCCGTGCCACTCCCGGCCCCATCAGATGCTGAGCGCCTGCATCGGGCGCTTCGCGTTGATGTAGTCGAAGATCACCTTCGTGCAGACCAGCGCGGTGAACAGGTTGATCGCGACCCCCATGGAGAGGGTGACGGCGAACCCCTTGATCGGGCCGGTCCCGAACTGGAAGAGGATCATCGCGGTGATCAGCGTGGTCACGTGGGAATCGACCACGGTCCAGAACGCCTTGTCGTACCCGGCGTCGATCGAGGCCCGCACCGATTTCCGGGCCCGGATCTCCTCCCGGATCCGCTCGTAGATCAGCACGTTCGAGTCGACCGCCATCCCGATGGCGAGGATGATCCCCGCGATTCCGGGAAGCGTCATGGTCGCCTCGAGCACCGCCATCCCCGCCAGGAGGAAAAGGATGTTGAAGACGAGGGCGAAGTCGGCGATCAGTCCCGCGAACCGGTAGTAGACCACCATGAAAACCACGACGAGCAGGGCCCCGATGAGAGCGGCCCGGACCCCCTTCTCGATGGAGTCGCGGCCGAGCGACGGCCCCACCGACACGTTCTGGATGACCTTCACGGGCGCCGGAAGGGATCCCGCCCGAAGGACGATCGCCAGGTCGGTGGCCTCCTCGGCCGTGAAGGACCCGGTGATCTGGGCGTCCCCGCCCGAAATCCGCTCCTGGATCACCGGAGCCGAGTAGACGGTGTCGTCCAGGACGATCGCCAGGCGCCGCTTCACGTTCTCCGCGGTCACCCGGTCGAAGATCTCGGCCCCCCGCGCGTTGAAGGAGAGCGACACATAGGCCCCCCCCCGGTTGGACTCGAAGCTCACCCGTGCGGTCTTGATCGTCTCGCCGGTCAGCAGCGCCCGCTTCCTCACCAGCATCGGCGACTTCGAGACCCGGCCGGTCTGCGGGTCGACCGACTTCTGGTAGAGCAGCTCGTCCCCCTCGGGGATGTTCCCTTTCATCGCCTCCTCGACGCTCGCCCCCTCGTCGACGAGCTTGAACTCCAGCAGCGCAGTCTTCCCCACCAGCTCGATCGCCCGTTGCTGGTCCTTGATCCCCGGGAGCTGGACGACGATCCGGTCGTCCCCCTCGGCGACGATCTGCGGCTCCCGGACGCCGAACTGGTCGATCCGGTTCCGGATCGTCTCCACCCCCTGCGTCACGGCGTTCGCCCGGATCGCCTGCACCTCGGAGGGAGTCATCTTTCCCCGGACGGAAGACCCGCCGGAGGTCACCTGCCCCAGGGAGAAGTCGAGGGAGCCCACATCCTCCTTGAGGAGGGAAAGCGCCCGCTCCGCGAAGTCGCCCGGGGGAAGCCGGAGAAGGAACCCGTCGAATCCCTCCTTCTCGAAGCCGAGGACCGGGATCCCCTTTTCCCGCAGCCTGGCCCGGGCGTCGTCCGCGTACCGCGATGCGGTGTTCTCGATCGCCTTGTCGATCTCCACGGCCAGCCGCAGGAACACCCCCCCTTGCAGGTCCAGCCCGAGGTGGATCTTCGGGGCCCGGTCCCGCCAGGCATCGGGTAGCCGGTCGGTGAGGCTGGGAAGCACGAGGATGATAGAAGCCGCCGTCAGCACGGCGATGAGGGTGAATCTCCACGCGATGCTCTTCCTCATGATCTGCCGGTCGCTCCTTTCGCAGCCTGTCCCGGCAGGCTCAGCCGGACTTCGTCTCGGCGGAAGCCGCCGCGTCCTGGCTGGAGCCCCCGATCGCGGTGCGGGTCACCTTCACCCGGACCTTGTCCGCGATCTCGAGGGTGACCGTGGTGTCGGTCATCCCCTTGACCTCGCCGTGAAGCCCCCCGGTGGTCACGACCCGGTCCCCCACCTTCAGGCTCCGGATGAATTCCCGGAGCTTCTTTGCCGTCTTCTGCTGCGGGCGGATCAGGAGAAAATAGAAGACGACGAACATCAGCAGAAGGGGGACCATCCCCGCGAGCCCGCCGGCCCCTCCGTCCCCTTTTCCACCCAATGCGTGCGCAACCCCGCTGAACAGGAAGATCATGTCCCCGTGTACCTCCTGGAAAATACTTAACGGTCTCTCGAAACTAGTGATTCTTTCATAGTTCCCGGGAAATTTCCAACAGAAATTGCCTCGCGGATCCGTCCCATAAGCGCCGCGTAATGCTGGAGGTTGTGGACCGTCAGCGCCATCGAGGAGAGGATCTCCCCCGACAGGTACAGGTGCCGGAGGTAGGCTCGGGAGAAGGAGCTGCAGGTCGGGCATGTGCAAGATTCGTCCGGCGGCCGGGGATCGTCCGCGTACCGGGCCTGCTTGATCGACATCGGCCCGTCGGATGTGTAGAGCATCCCGTTGCGCGCGTTGCGGGTGGGAATCACGCAGTCGAAGAGGTCCACCCCGCAGGACACGGCGTGCAGGATGTCCTCCGGGGTGCCCACTCCCATCAGGTATCTCGGCTTCTCCCCGGGGAGCAGCGGGGCCGTACCCCCCACCGTTTCCCGCTGGTGCTCCTTCCCCTCCCCCACGCTCACCCCCCCGATCGCGTACCCGTCGAACGGAATGGAGCAGATCTCCTCCACGCTCCGCCGGCGCAGGTCCGGGAACAGCCCCCCCTGGACGATCCCGAAGAGCCCCCCCTCCTCCCGGCGCGAGGCGGCGCGGCACCGCCGCGCCCAGTCCGTGGTCCGGCGGACCGCCTCCTCCGCCTCCCGCCGCCCGGCCGGAAGCTCCACGCACTCGTCCAGCGCCATCCGGATGTCCGAGCCCAGCGCCTCCTGGATTTCGACCGCCAGCTCCGGGGTCAGGAAGTGGAGCGACCCGTCCAGATGGGACCGGAAGGAAACCCCCTCGTCGGTCACCTTCCGCAGGGCGGCCAGGGAAAAGACCTGGAAGCCGCCGCTGTCGGTCAGGATCGTCCCGTCCCATCCCATGAAGCGGTGCAGCCCCCCGAGCCGGCGTATCCGCTCGTGCCCCGGCCGAAGGTACAGGTGGTAGGTGTTCGCGAGCACACACCCGTACCCCATGCCCCGGAGCTGGTCCGGCCAGGTTCCCTTGACGGCGGCGGAGGTCCCCACCGGCATGAAGGCCGGCGTCGGGAACTCCCCGTGCTCCGTCCGGATCGCCCCGGTCCGCGCGTTGGACCCGGCGTCACGCGCCGTCACGGTGAAGGAAAGCGGCATATGCGACTCCTGAGAACAGGGACGTTCCTAAGAACAGGGACGGTCCTGGAGAACGCTCCGCCCCTCATCACCCTTTGTCGTGGACTTCGATCCCCGGTGCCATTTCCGCCTCGCAAAGAACAGGGACGTTCCTGGAAATCGCTCCATCCATAAACAATCCTCCGTCGTGAACTGCGATCCCCAGTACCATCTTCACGCCTCGCCACAGGACGATAAAAACAGGGACGGTCCTGGAGAACACTCCGCCCATCGCCATCCCGCTGTCGTGGACTTCGGTCCCCTGTGCCTTCGTCATCCCCCTCCACAGGACCGTCCCTACAGCAAGAGCATCGCGTCGCCGTAGCTGAAGAACCGGTACTCCCGCTCCACCGCCTGCGCGTAGGCCTTCCGGACGAGATCCTCCCCCGCGAAGGCCATGACGAGCGCGAGGAGGCTGGAGCGCGGAAGGTGGAAGTTCGTGACCATCGCGTCCACGACGCGGAATCGGCAGCCGGGATAAAGGAAAAGCCGGGTCGTCCCATCCGACGGGTCGACCCGGCCGTCCTCCCGGCCGCAGCTCTCCAGCGTCCGCGCCGAGGTCGTTCCGACCGCGACCACCCGTCCCCCTCTGTCCCTCGCGTCGGCGACCGCGTGCGCGGCCTCCGGCCCGAGGCGGTATTTTTCCGGGTGGATGCGGAACTCCTCCACATTCTCCGTCCGGATCGGGGAAAAGGTTCCGTATCCCACCGCGAGCGTGACCTTCGCGATGGAGACGCCGGCCCGGGCCGCCTCCTCCAGCATCTCCCGGTCGAAGTGGAGCCCGGCGGTGGGGGCGGCCACGGAGCCGGGTACCTCCGCGTACACGGTCTGGTACCGTTCCCTGTCCACCGCTGCCGCGGGGTCCCCCGCGGTCCGGCGGATGTAGGGGGGCAGCGGGACGTCGCCCCCACGCTCGAGCGCCTCCTGGACGCCGCCTTCCGCCGCAAGCCGGACGTTCCAGGTTCCCTCCACGTTTCGGCCGAGCAGGGTCGCCCGCAGCGTCTCCCCGACGCGGAACTCCATCCCCTCCCGAAGCTTCCGGGAGGGGCGCGCCAGCGCTTCCCAGACTTCTTCCCTACCGCCCTCCTCCCGGGCCGCAAGCAGGAAGATCTCGACCGCGCCCCCCGTCTCCCTCGTCGCCCGCAGACGCCCCCGGATCACCTTCGTGTCGTTCAGGACCAGCAGGTCCCCCCGGCGAAGAAACCTCGGCAGCTCCGCGAACCGGTGGTGCAGGATCTCTTCCGGCGCGCGCCGGACCACCATCAGGCGCGCATCCCGCCTCCGTGCGGCGGGGATCTGCGCGACCAGCCGCTTTGGCAGCGGGTAGTCCAGCCGTCCGGTGTTCAGCGTCCTCCCCCCCGGATATCGGTGCCCGGGTAGTAGCGCAGGAGGATCTCCCGGTAGCCCTTCCCCGCCTTCGCCATCCCGTTCGCCCCCCACTGGCACATCCCCACTCCGTGCCCGTATCCTTCCCCCGAGATGTCCCATCCGTCCGCCTTCGGAACGATCTCCATCTTCAGGCTCCGGACCTTCGCGTATCCCGCCGCCCGCCGGAAGAGGGAGGCCTTCATGTCCCGGGAGACCCCCCCGGAGGAGATTCTCACCCGGGACGCCCTCCCCGTGGAGTTCCGCTCCGTCACCTCCAGGAGCAGCCGGCCGGCCGGCTGGATCCCCAGCGACTTCGCGACGCGCCGGCCTTCCTCGCTTCCCATCCGGTAGGCCCACCGCCACACCGGACTTCCCCGGCAATCGTCGCAGAAGACCGACCGGAGATAGGGGACCTCCTGTCCCCATGCGTTGGCCGCGCTCTCGGTTCTCCCGCCGCAGGTGGAGTGGTAGACCGCCCGGGCGAGCTCCCCGCGGTAGGTAATCGCCTCCCCCCGCGTGGATTCCGCCGCCCGGAGGAAGAGATCGCGCACGCCGTCGTTTCCGTCGAAGACCTGGTCCTCCACGTCGGAGACCAGGTCGTAGTCGGGACTGCGGGGCCGGGCCATCCCCAGGAGGGCATAGGTCCGCACGGCGACGGCCTGGGCGGCGAGCGCCTCCGGGAGGAAGGACGGGGCGGCTTCCTTCGAAAGGACCGCCGCCACATACTCCTCGAGCGGGACGGGGATCACCGCCTGGAGAGACCCGGCCGACGCGGTCAGCCGGACCCTCCCGCGGAGCGGTTTTCCGTCGATCCGCAACCCCCCGGGAGCCCACGCGTCGATCGGCGATTCGAACGTCCGGCCTCCGCCCCACGAAATCCGCGTCCCCTCGGCCGACACCGAAACGGGTCCGTCCGACATCGCGAGAAGCTCCCCCCGGGGGGCCCACGCCCGGATCGATTCCCCCGAGAGGTGCAGCTCCTTGCGGTCCGCCGCGATCCGGACGCGGACCGGCCGCTCGGAGGGAACCGGGGGAGGCGGGGGCGCCGGAGCCGGGAGCGCGACCGGGGGCGCGGGAGACGGAATCGGAGCCGGCGGCTCCGCCCGGCGCGGGGGGGCCGCGCATCCGGCAAAAACGAGAAGGAGCGCGACGATCCGCGCGCCCCCTTTCCCGCCAACCGTCATGGAGTTCAGGAAGCGGCTTATGCCCCGCCCTCTTCCTTCTCCAGGGTCCTGTCCGTTCCCATCTGCCCCTTGGCGATCTTTGCCAGCTCCATGAACGGAGTGAACAGGTCGATGGGAACCGGGAAAACGATGGTCGAGTTGTTCTCCGTCGCCACTTCCCGAAGCGTCTGCAGGAACCGGAGCTGCAGCGCTATCGAGTGCTTGCTGAGAATCCCCGCCGCGTCGGACAGCTTCTGCGCCGCCTGGAACTCCCCTTCCGCCCCGATGACCTTGGCGCGCCGCTCCCGCTCCGCCTCCGCCTGTTTCGCCATGGCGCGCTGCATCTCCTGCGGCAGGTCGATATGCTTGATCTCCACCTTCGCCACCTTGATCCCCCACGGATCCGTATCCTTGTCGAGGATCTCCTGAATGTGCGTGTTGATTTTCTCGCGCTCGGAGAGCAGGTCGTCGAGCTCTCCCTGACCGCACACCGACCGGAGCGTCGTCTGCGCGAGCTGGGAGGTGGCGTACAGGTAGTTCTCGACGGTGAGGATCGCCCGGTTGGGATCCAGCACCCGGAAGTAGAGGACGGCGTTCACCTTCACGGAGACGTTGTCCCGCGTGATCACGTCCTGGGGCGGGACGTCCATCGCCACCACGCGAAGGTCGACCCGGACCATCTTGTCGATCATGGGGATGAGGAGGATCAGCCCCGGCCCCTTTGCCCCGATCACCCGGCCCAGCCGGAAGATCACACCCCGCTCGTACTCGTTCAGGATCTTGATGGCGCTGTACAGGAACAGAACCGCGATGACCACAATGGCAGCGTAAGGAATCATTCTTCTCTCCTCTGGAAATAGTGTCCCGCCGGAACCGGTGCGGCTACGATTTTGGCTTCACCACAAGCGTCATTCCCTCTCTCCGCGTAACCGTCACCTCCTCCCCTTTCCGAAGCGGCGTATCGCAGGACGCGTCCCACAGCTCCCCCACGACGAAGACCTTCCCCTTCCCCTTCCCCGTGAAGTCCGTCACGGCCGCCCCGATCTCCCCGATCAGCCCCTCCGACCCCGTCACAGGCTTGCGGAGCTGGCTGCGCACCGCGAGGGTGACCACGGTCCCGAAGAACGCCGCGGAGATGCCGACCATCGCGAGAATGACTCCCCAGGAGATGCGAAGGTATGGATCCACCGAGGAACGAAACAGCATGAGACTCCCGAGAACGAGGGCGATGATTCCCCCGATGGTCAGGGCTCCGTGGGAGGCGATCTTGACCTCGAGAATGAACAGGATCAACGCGAGCGCGATCAGCAGGAACCCGGCGTAGTTCGCCGAGAGGGTCTGCAGGGAGTAGAAGCCGAGGATCAGTGCGATCCCGCCGACGATCCCCGGAAAGACCGCCCCGGGGTTGGAGAGCTCGAAGAAGATTCCGTAGACGCCGATCATCATGAGGATGTAGGCGATGTTCGGGTCGGCCAGCGAGGAGAGGATCCGGTGCCGCAGTCCCATCGGGTAGCGGACGACCCGGGCACTGCGGGTCGAAAGCACGACCGTCTTCCCGTTCTTCTCGATCTTCCGCCCGTGGATCCGGTCGAGCAGCGCCTCGAGGGAGGGGGACACCAGGTCGATCACCTTCTTCTCGAGGGCGTCGGTCGCCGTGAGCGACGCGCTCTCCCGGACGGCGCTCTCGGCCCAGTCGCCGTTGCGCCCCTTCTTCTCCGCGAGGGAGCGGGCATAGGTCGCGGCGTCGTTCTCCACCTTCTTCGCCATCGTGTTGTCCATCTGGCCGCCCCCCATGCTCACCGGATGGGCGGCGCCGATGTTCGTCCCCGTCGCCATGGCGGCCACGTCCGAGGCGATGGTGACCAGCACCCCCGCGGAGGCGGCCCGGGCCCCGGACGGGGAGACGTACACGGCCACGGGGACGTCGGTCCGGAGGATCTCCCGGACCATCTGCCGCATCGAGCTGTCGAGCCCCCCCGGGGTGTCCAGCTCCACGACGAGCAGCGCGGCGCCCTCCTCCTCCGCGCGCTCGATCGCGGAGACGAGGTACTCGGCGCTCACGGGGTTGATCGAGCCGGAGATCGTGGCGACCAGCACCCCGGGCGCGGAGGCGCTCTTCTGCCCCCACGCGGGAGCGGCGGCGGCGGAAAGCAACAGCAGGAGGAATGCGCAGGAACGGGTCTTCACGGCTCCCTCTTCCGGAACACGGCGAACTTCAGGTACTCGGTCTCCGGCATCCCCAGCAGCACCGGGTGGTCCGCCGGCTGCCCTCCCCGGCGCAGGAGCTGGGCGTCGACAGCCGCGTCCGCCGCCGCGTCCCGGAGGGCCTCCATCCATTTGGCCATATCGATGAGTTGCGTGCAAGACGAGGTGGCGACGATCCCCCCCGGCTCCGCCAGCAGGAAGCCGAGCCGGTTGATGTCCCGGTATCCCCGCAGCGCCCCCTCCCTCCCCTCCCGCGACTTGGCGAACGACGGCGGGTCGAGCACCACGAGCCCGAACCGGCGTCCCGCCTCGAGCATCGCGCGCATCTCCCGGAAGAGGTCCCCCGCCCTGCCTTCCCACCGTCCGCCGAACCCGTTCCGCGCGGCGTTCTCCCCGGCCGCCCGGACCGCCGGCTCGGAGGCGTCCACCGCGAGGACATTCCGGGCGCCCCCCGCAAGCGCCAGGATCCCGAAGGCCCCGGTCGAGCAGAACCCGTCGAGCACCGTCCTTCCCCCCGCCATCTCCCGGACGATCCTCCGGTTTTCCCGCTGGTCCAGGAAGAAGCCGGTCTTGGGGCCCGTCTCGACGTCCACCCGGAACCGGCAGCCGTCGATCTCGACCTCCTCGGCCGTGTCCCCCTCCCCGTACAGGGGACCCCGCCGCTCCGAAAGCCCCTCCTGCCTCCTTCCCCCGCCCTCCGACCGCTCGAAGATCAGGCGGGGGGAACAGGCCGCAACGAGGGCGGACACGATCTGTTCCCGGACCCGCTCCATCCCCGCGGTGAGGATCTGCACGACGAGGACGCCCCCGTAGCGGTCCGCGATCACCCCGGGGAGAAAATCGCCCTCCGAGTAGAGGAGCCGCAGGGCGGACAGCCCGCCCATTCCGGCCTCGTTCCGGCGGCGGAGGGCCTCCCCGATCCTTTCCGAGACGAACGACTCCGTCGGGGAGACGGCGCCGCGGGAGACGATCCGGAGGGAGATTCTGCTGGAGAGGTTCAGCGTGCCCGTCCCGAGGAGATCGCCGGAGCGGGAGCGCGCCAGGACCCACTCGCCGGGGGGGATCCCCGCGGGGACTTCCCGAAGGTCGTCCCCGAACACCCAGAGGTGTCCGCTTCGCACCCGCTCCTCGCCCTTGCGGCCGAGCCGGATTTCCGGAAGGGAAGGGGGCATCTTCAGCGGAATCCGAGCTTCTCCGCGATCCGGCCGAAATCCTCGAACACCTCTTCCTCCTTCGAGGCGTTGCGGAGGATGTAGGCGGGATGGTAGGTGGGAAGCACCGGGGTCCCGTCCAGATCCCGCCACCGTCCCCGTACGCGGGTGATCCGTTCGTCGATCCCGAACAGGTGATTCAACGCCACGCCCCCCAGCGTGCAGAGAACGTCCGGCCGGACGGCCCGGATCTGGCGCCGGAGGTAGGGAAGGCAGGAGGCGGCCTCCTCCGGCAGCGGGGCCCGGTTTCCGGGGGGCCTGCACTTGACGATGTTCGCGATGTAGACCTCCTCCCGCGAAAGCCCGATCCGGGCGATCCACCGGTTCAGCCGCTTCCCCGCGGCGCCGACGAACGGCTCCCCCTGGCGGTCCTCCTCCTCCCCGGGGCCCTCGCCCACGAACATCAGGCGGGCCTTCGGGCTCCCCGTCCCGAAGACGACGGTCCTCCTCCCGGAGCAGAGCGCGCATCCCCGGCATGCCAGCAGCTCGTCGCGGATCTCCTCGAGGCTCTCCCCGGGGGCCACCGAGGCGGGAGGCACGGGGACGAAGTCGATCCCGATCTCGCGGAGCCAGGCCGCCACCATCTTCCGGGGGATCCGCTTCACCACGGCTACAGCAGCTTTCCCTTGACGGCGATCCAGACGCCCACGGCGATCCCCTCCTTCGAGGAGAGAGGCAGCTCCCGCACCTCGCCGTCGGCGAAGAGGATCCTCACCTCGTTGTCGTCCGACTCGAATCCGATATCGGTGCGGGAGACGTCGTTCGCGACGATCGCGTCCAGGTTCTTGCGCCGCATCTTCTCTCCCGCGTGGCGGACGATGTCTTCGGTCTCGGCGGCGAACCCGATCAGGACCTTCTTCCCCTTGTCGTTCCCCAGCGATTCCAGGATGTCCGCCGTCGGGGCGAGATCGAGCCGCCAGGAGAAGCCCTCCTTCTTGATCTTGGAGCGGGAGACCTTCGCGGCACGGAAATCGGCCACCGCCGCGCACATCACCACCGCGTCGGCCTCCCGCGCGGCCTTCTCGACCGCGCGCTTCATCTCCTCCCCCGACCGGACGCGGACCGTGTCGATGAACGGGGGGTCCGGCAGCGCGCCGGGCCCGGCCACCAGCGTGACCTCCGCGCCGAACCTCCGGGCGACGCGGGCCATCGCGTACCCCATTTTTCCCGACGACCGGTTCGAGAGGACCCGGACGGGGTCCAGCGGCTCCACGGTCGGTCCCGCGCTCACGACGACCTTTTTCCCCGAGAGAATCTTCTCCGTCAGGACGATCCGGGACATCTCCACGATCTTCCCGACCGCCGCCAGCCTCCCCGGCCCGTGCGTCCCGCAGGCGAGATCCCCCACGTCCGGCTCCACGAAGTGGAACCCGCGGGCGCGCAGGACTCCGAGGTTCTCCTGGACCGCCGCCGAGGCGTACATCCGGTCGTTCATCGCCGGGGCAAGCAGCACCGGAGCGTCGGTCGCCGTGACCACGGTGGAGAGCATGTCGTCCGCGATCCCCCCGCGGATCTTTCCGAGGATGTTCGCGGTGGCGGGCGCGATCAGGAGCAGATCCGCACGCTGGGCGAGGGAGATGTGCCCGATCTCCGCCTCGGACCAGAGGTCGAACAGGTCGGTGACGACCGGGTTCTTCGACAGGGTCTGCAGCGTCAGCGGGGTGATGAACTTCGCCCCCGACGCCGTCAGGATCGTCCGGACGTTCGCCCCCTCCGCCGTCAGTTCCCGGAGGATCTCGCAGGCCTTGTAGGCGGCGATCCCCCCCGTCACCCCCAGGACAATTTCCTTCCCCGACAAGATGCCCACGGTCAGGTTCCTCCCGTGAAGAACGGATTTGTCCGCTTCTCCTCCCCGACGGTGGTCGCCGGCCCGTGGCCCGGGAACAGCACCGTGTCGTCGGAAAGGGTGAAAATCCTGGTCCGAACCGAATCGATCAGCGTTTCGTACGATCCTCCCGGAAGGTCGGTCCTCCCGATCGACCCGGCGAAGATCAGGTCTCCGACGAACGCCATCCCGCCGGCGATGTAGCAGACGCAGCCCGGGGTGTGCCCGGGAGTATGCGCCACGCGGAAATCGACCCCTCCGAAGGAGACGGTGTCCCCGTCGGCCACCAGGTGATCCGGCTTCGGGGGGTTCTGCACCGAGAGCCCGAACAGCATCCCCTGCCGGCGGGCCCCGAGCATCCTCTCCAGGTCGTCGGCGTGCACGTACACGGGGGCGCCCGTCTTCTCCCGGAGGAGCCCGACCGCGCCGACATGGTCGAAGTGCCCGTGGGTCAGCAGGATCTTCTCCACCGCTAGGCCGAGATTCCCGATCTCCCGGAGGAGCGACTCCCCGTCCCCCCCGGGGTCGACCACGACCGCCTTCCGGGCGGCCGGATCCTCCACGATGAAGGCATTCACCGCGAGCGGGCCGACCTCCATGATATGGACGCGGAACGGCAGCTTCTTCACAGCTTCTGCGCCCACGAGGAAAAGAGATCGGTGTAGTCGGCGGCGATCTCCTCCGCGACGTTCCGGTCCTCCGTCTCCACGACGAGGTGGAAATAGGCCTCGTCCTGGCTGGGGTAGACCAGCGCCCAGTCCTCGCCGCGGAAGATCTTGACCCCGTCTATGACCTGGGCCTGCTTCCCCTTGGCATGCTCGGTCAGCATCCGCATCAGGGTCCCCTTGTGCTCCCAGGCGCAGGGGATCTTCTTCTTCAGGAGCACGGTCGGCGGGATCTCCCGCAGGGTGTCGGAGAGGGAGCGGGATTCCCGCGCGAGCATCTCCATGAGCCGGACGATCGAGAACATCCCGTCGAAGGCGGGCTGGAACCTCGGGAACATGTAGCCGCCGTTGTCGTCGCCCACGAAGGAGATCCCCTCCCGCGCGGCGGTCTCCATCAGGGAGCGCGGCAGGGTCCGCGTCCGGACGACCTCCATCCCGAACCTCGCGGCGATCTTCTCGATGTTCCGGGAGGCGGTGACCGGGACCCCGACCTTTCCCTCCCGCTTCCTGCGGCAGGCGAGCAGCGCGACCACCTGGAGCGCCACCCAGTCCGGGAGGATCTCCCCCTTCTCGTCGGCGAGGAAGATCTTCTCGCCGCCGGTGTCGAGCATCACGGCGAAATCGGCCGAGAGGGAGCGGGCGATCGCCGTGAGGTGGCGCAGCCCGCGGTCGAACTCCTCCTCGGTCTTCGTGATGCGGGCCGCGTCCAGGTTCGCGTTCAGGGCGACCGTCTCGACTCCGAGGCGTCCCAGGATCCGGGGGAAGATCAGGGTGGAGGAGCCGTAGGAATAGTCGATCACGATGTTGAATCCCCGCTCCTTGACCGCCTTCCCGTCGATCGCCTTGATGAAGCCGTCGACGTAGGTGTCGAATCCGCCCACGGGGAAGGAGATCTCCCCCGTCTCCTCGCTGTCCGCCCGGACGAAGTCCTCCCGGAAGAAGAGCAGCTCGGCGTTTTTCTCGACGTTCATCGGGAGGTTCAGCCCGTTCTCGTCGAAGAACTTCAGGTCCACGAAGGAGGGGTTGAAGGGGCTCTTCCGCGTGTGCACCCCCCCCTTCTCCTCACGGTGGCTCCGGGAGAGGTAGCGCACGACCGGCAGCGGGGTCACGCCGTAGTCGTGGACGTCGACCCCCACCGAGAGCATCCCGGTCATGATCGCCCGGTTGATCATCCGCGAGGTCTTGTGGCTGTCCCGGCTCGTGGAGAGGACGACCTTCCGGCCGAAGGTGGCGGCGTAGGCCGCGCCGATCTTCGCGGCGAACTCCGGGGAGATCTCGTGGTTCGCCAGCCCGTAGACCCCGTAGGCCCCGAAGAGGGAGCGCGCCCACTTCTCCCCCCAGATGAGGGAGGAGGAGAGCACCGCGCCGTCCTCCACCGTCTTGTGGGGCCAGACCTTGACGTTCGCCTTCACCACCGCCTCGGTCCCGATCGTGCAGTGGTCGCTGATCACCGCCCGCTCGGCGATGAAGGCCCTCCCCCGGATCTCGCAGTCCGATCCGATGACGTTCTCCAGGAGCCGCGCCCCCTTGTGGATCCTCGTGCGGGGCCAGACGACCGTGGACTGGAGGACCGCTCCCTCCTCCACGACGCAGCCGTCCCCCAGGACCACGTTCTCCGCGGAGACCCCCGCCTCCACCACGCAGTCCTTCCCGAGCACGACGTTATGGAGCTCGGAGGTGTAGTCGACGCGGGAATTCTCCCCGATCCAGACGTTCCCGTCGCCCGCCTTCTTCCCGTCGAACTCGATCCCGCCCTTCCCCCCCAGGATGTCGAGGTGGACGTTCAGGTACTCGTCGAGGTTTCCGACGTCCTTCCAGTATCCTTCCGCGATGTAGCCGAGCAGCCGGTCCCCCCGCTCCAGCATCGCCGGGAAGAGGTTCTTGCTGAAGTCGAAGCTCTTCCCCGGGGGGATGAGGGAGAGCACCTCCGGCTCGAGGATGTAGATCCCGGTGTTGATGGTGTCGGAGAAGACCTCCCCCCAGGAGGGCTTCTCGAGGAACCGGACGATCCGCCCGTCCTCCGCGGTGATGACGATCCCGTACTGGAGCGGGTTGGGGACGCGGGTGAGGACGATCGTGGCGGCGGCGCCGCGCTCCCGGTGGAACTCGATCGCCCGGGAGAGATCGAAGTCGGTGATGATGTCGGCGCTGATGACGAGGAAGGTCCCGTCCATCCGGGACTCCGCGTTCTTGACCGCCCCCGCGGTGCCGTAGTCGGCCTCGGCGCCGATGTAGTGGATGGAGACCCCCCACCGGGAGCCGTCCCCGAAATAGGAGGTGATCTTGTCCGGGTAGAAGTAGAGCAGGACCTCCAGGTCGGTGATCCCCTCGCGCGCCAGGAGGCGGACCACATGCTCCATCATCGGGCGGTTCGCCACGTACGCCATCGGCTTCGGAAGCTTCTCCGTGAGAGGGCGCAGCCTCGTCCCGAACCCCCCCGCCATCACGACAGCCTTCATCCGGTGTACCTCTCGTCGGAAATCCGGGACATCAGACCATCCCGGCCAGCTTGCTCAACCCGAACCCGGCGAACGACAGGGAGAAGAAGAAGAGAAAGACCGCGCAGGTCCCCACGACCCCGCGGTAGGCCCGGTCGGAAAAGCGGCTCCGCCCCGCCGACACGGCGAACCCGACGAAGAGGTACCAGGCGAAGTCCGCCAGGATGTGGCCGGCGAAGAAAAGGAGGATCCCCAGGGTCCCCAGCTCCCGCGAGAGGACGAGGTATCCCAGGCCGATCGTGGCCCACCAGATCGTCCAGTAGGGGTTCGAGATCGAGGCCACGATCCCGTTCAGGACGGAGCGGGCCAGCCCCCCCTTCCCTTCCCCGGCCGACTCCCGGGACGGGGCGGAGGATTCGTCCCCTCCCACGTCGAAGCGGAGGGTGCGGATCTCCCGGACCATTCCGATCGCCATCCAGAAGAGCATCCCCCCCCCGGCCAGCGAGATCACCGTGACCGCGAGGTCCCCCCGGACCCATTCCGCGAGCCCCAGGAGGATGAGGGAGAGCAGGCAGGCCTCGAGAATGCCGTGCCCGAGGACGAGCAGCGGCGCCGCCGCGAACCCCCGGCGGGACGTGTCGCGGATCGTCACGGCGAGGAGCGGCCCCGGCATGAGGGCCCCGGAGAGGCCGATGATGAAGGAAGAGACGAAGATGGTGGCGGGGGTCGTGAAATTCATCATAATATTGAAGTGTATAGCACATCCGTGCGGAGGGAAAGGGCGACATGGCGAAGAAACCGGCTTCCCCCAGTGCGACCGCCTCCGTACGGCTGTCCGGGTCCGGCCCCGGGGCCTTCCGGGGACCCTCCCCCACCGCGGACGTCATCATCGAGGTCGGGGACCGGATCGTCCTGGTCCTTAGGAAGCATCCTCCCGCGGGCTGGGCCATCCCCGGGGGATTCATCGACGAGGGAGAGCGGGCCCGGGATGCCGCGGTGCGCGAGGCGCTCGAGGAGACCGGCCTTTCCGTGACCCTCACCGCGCTGCTCGGGGTCTACTCCGACCCGTCGAGGGACCCTCGCCGCCACACGATCTCCGCCGTCTACATCGGCCGGGCCCGCGGGACACCCGCCGCGGGAGACGACGCGGCCGAGGCGCGGCTGTTCGGGGAGTCCGACCTTCCCTCGCCGATCGCCTTCGACCACGCCGCGATCCTCGCGGACTACTTCCGGTTCCGCCGGACCGGGAAGCGGCCGCTGTGATGCGGCACCACCGGTGAGGGTCCCTCAATGCCCCCGCCGCCTCGGCCAAGTGGCGCCCGGGACCGGCTCCGCTGCCTCGGAGGGGGGCTTCGCTTCGCCCGCCCTCCGCCCCCGGCTCAATCCTTTTATCTCCGCTCATCCCCCCTCCTGCGGCAGCTCCGCCGGCACCCGGGGACCCGCAGCGATGCGGGGGGGGTCGACGAGGCGGCCTGTGGAGCGAGCATTGCCTTTTCGGCGAGCGGAACGGCAGCGAGCGGTCGAAGATCGCGAGCGTAGCCGAGGGGACCCCTCCCGCGAGCCAGGGTCCCCGATCGGCTGGTGTCTCCGTCAGCGCCGGGTCAGGCGAGCGCCTTGACGGCCTGCTCGATCCGGTCGATCCCCTTCTCGATGTTCTTCATCGAGGTCGCGTAGGAGAGACGCTGGCAGGCGTCGTCCCCGAACGCCACTCCTGGAACCGAGGCGACCTTGTGGTCGTCGAGCAGGTAGGCCGCCAGATCGGAGGATCCGCCGATCTTCTTCCCCGCCGGCGTCTTCTTCCCGTATGCCCCGGAGAAGTTCGGGAAGACGTAGAAGGCCCCCAGCGGGAGCAGGCAGGAGACGCCGGGGATCTTGTTCAGCCGGTCGACGATGTAACGCCGCCGCTTGTCGAACTCGGCGACCCAGCCCTTCAGGAACTCCTGGGAGCCGTTCAGCGCCTCGACCGACGCCTTGTCGCAGAAGGAAACCGGGTTGCTGGTGCTCTGGCTCTGGATGTTGTTCATCGCCGCGACCAGGTCCTTGTCGGCGGCCACGTACCCGATCCGCCATCCCGTCATCGAGTAGGCCTTCGACAGGCCGTTGACCAGGATCGTCCGCTTCCGGATCTCCTCCCCGAAGGAGGCGATGCTCGCGAACTGGAACCCGTCGTAGACCAGCTTCTCGTAGATCTCGTCGGAGAGGACGGTGATGTCCCGCTGGACGATCACCTCGGCCAGGCCTTTCAGCTCGTCCTTCGTGTAGGCCGCCCCCGTGGGGTTGGAAGGGCTGTTGAGGACGAAGCACTTCGTGCGCTTGGTGATCGCCTTGTCGAGCTGCTTCGGCGTCACCTTGAAGCCGTTCTTCTGACCCGTTTCCAGGATCACCGGGGTGGCGTCCGCCAGCAGCGCGATGTCCGGGTAGGAGACCCAGTAGGGCGCCGGGATGAGGATTTCGTCCCCCTTCTGCCACGCCGCCTGGGCCACGTTGTAGATCGAGTGCTTGGCCCCCACGGAAACGATGATGTTCTCCCGCTTGTACGAGAGGCCGTTGTCCCGGGAGAGTTTCGCCAGGATCGCGTCCTTGAGCTCCGGGGACCCCGGGACCGGGGTGTACTTCGTGTACCCCTCGTCCAGCGCCTTCTTGGCCGCCGCCTTGATGTGGTCCGGGGTGTCGAAATCGGGCTCCCCCGCCCCGAAGCCGACCACGTCGATTCCCTGCGCCTTCATCGCCTTCGCCTTGCTCGTGATCGCCAGCGTCGGGGACGGCTGGATCTTTCCCACCCTGTCTGCAAGCTTCATCGTCGCGATCTCCTTCCCCGTGCCGGGGGGGTGTTGGGATTATTTCCGCGCCGCGATCTTCCGGAGCACCTGGGACCGGACCAGCGGCGGAACGAGGTCGTCGATCTTCCCTCCGAACCGGGCGATCTCCTTGGCGATGTTCGAGCTGATGTAGGAATACCGCTCTCCCGTCATCATGAAGACGGTGTCTATGGAGGGGGCCAGCTTCTTGTTCATGTGCGCCATCTGGAACTCGTATTCGAAATCCGAGATCGCCCGCAGCCCCCGGATCACGACGTGGGCCCCCACCCCCTGCACGTACTCCACCAGGAGTCCCCGGAAGGAGGTCACCTCGACGTTCGGATAGGGGCGGGTGAGCTTCTTCAGCATCGCCACCCGCTCGGCGGGGGAGAAGATGACGTCCTTCCGGATGTTCTTCGCGACCGTCACGATCACCCGGGCGAAGACCCGGGAGGATCGCTCGACGATGTCGAGATGTCCGTAGGTCGGCGGATCGAACGAGCCCGGATAGACCGCGATGGTTCTCATGTTGTCTCCTTGGCCTCAGGAATTTCGTAGAAGATCACCCGGGTGTCGCCGTACCGCCGGTCGTCCGCGATTTCCCACCCGGGCGGCATTTGGGGAACGGCCTCTCTCGAGGACTCCTCCACCACCACCATCGCCCCCGGCTCCGCGACCCCGCAGGATTCCATCTCTTCGGCCGCCCGGGAGGCAAGTCCCCTTCCGTACGGGGGGTCCAGAAAGACCAGCCGGAATCTCCGGCCCCGGGACTTCAGGTGGCGGAGCGCCCGCAGGGAATCCATGTTCAGAAGCTCCGCCCCCTCCGCGCGAAGCGTCTCGACGTTCCGGCGCAGGACGGAGAAGGCGGCCGGATCCTGCTCCACCAGAATCGCCGACCGGGCCCCGCGCGACAGCGCCTCGAGCCCGAGCGCCCCGGTTCCCGCGAAGAGGTCGAGCACTCCGGCTCCCTCCACCCGGGATCCGAGGATCCCGAAGACCGACTCCCGGACGCGGTCCGAGGTCGGGCGCACCGCGCGTCCCTTCGGCGCCGCGAGCGGCCTCCCCCGCCATTTTCCCGCGACGATCCGCACTCCGGATCAGGAGCGCACGGAAAGGTGATCCGCCACCGCCTTCGCGGTGCCCTCCGCGCGGAAGGCGCGCAGCAGTTCCAGCGCCTCGCGGCGGGCCCCTTCCTCGATCTTCCGCGCGAATTCCGCCGGGATCGAGTCGATCTCCGGCTTGAACTGCTTCGTGGCGAACTTGATGTCCTTGCCGGCCGCCTTCGCCCAGTCGCGCATCTTCCCCATCAGGGCGGGGGGCAGCCCGGCGTGGGCGACGTTCTGCCACTGGGTCCCGACGTTCCCCTTCCGGATCCCGTAGTCGGCGAACCGCCCGACCAGGTGGAGCGGCGTCCCGGTGATCCCGTGCTGGGCGATGGAGACGCCGAACCGCCCGTACACCGCCTCGTAGATCTGCCCGGTCCGGTCCAGGTCGAGAGAGATCTGCTCCCCGTCGAGGTAGTTCCCGTGCTTGGACCCGTTGTTGATCGCGAGAAGGTCGGCCGGAACCTTCCCATCCGCCAGCCGCTCCATCAGTTCCACCGCCTCCTCCACCGTGGAGAGGGCACCTTCGCTCCCGGCCGCCTTGATCTCCCCGACCTCCACCTCCAGCCCCAGCCCCCGCTCCGTGATCGGGCGGGAGAGGTCGGCCACGATCCTCGCGTTGTCGGGGATCGGGTTGAACGAGGCGTCGATGGCGAAGCAGGTGTACCCCGCCTCGATCTCCGCGGCGATGAGGGCCCTGGAACCCTCGACCTCCTTTTCGGAAGTGTTCTTCACCGTGATATGGTCGCCGTGGATGAGGAAGGGAAGGGAAAAGCCGGTCCTCTTCGCGCAGTCGAAAATGGTGGAGGCGAAGATCTCCGGAGTCATGCCGGTATATCCCCCCGCCAGGTCCCCTTCCGACTTCGCCAGTTCGAAGGCGACGACGGCGCCCAGTTCCTCCGCGGCGCGCATGATCCCGGGGATCACCGACGGGATCCGAATGTTGCAGGCCATCACGATGACCTTCCGGGGCGCGAGCGCCCGGAACACGTCGTGCCCGTTCAGCGGGCAGGCCGGGTTCCCCGCGGGAATCCTGCGTGCGGCGTTCCCGGGCACGAACTTTCTCAGCGGTTTCCAGTCCATTCGTTCTCCTCCGGGAAAATCTGCCCCCTCATTATTGGAATTTCGCTCCCGTTCGTCAAGGCGCTCTCCCGGTGCCGGCCGCGATCCCGCGCCCGAATCCGTCGGAAAGGCATGGTACACTATCGGCTGCGTCGCCCGGGAAAAGGATGTCATGACCAGCTACCGGCTCGTAACCGCCCTCGCCGCCGCCTCCCTCTGCCTCCACGCATTGTCGGGATCGGCCGGCGATCCATCCCCCCGCCGTCTCACCGTCCGGGATTGCCTGGAAACGGCGCTGCGGGAAAACCTGGAGATCGCCGTCTCCCGGGAGGACCGGGAGATCGCGAGGTCCGGCGTCCCGTCGGCGGAGGCCGCCTTCCTCCCCCGGTTCACCGGGGAGCTCTCCGTCTCCCGCTCCGAGACCCCCAGCGGCTCCGCGCTGACCGGGGACCTTTCCCTGGACCAGCGCGTCTACCGGTTCGACCTGGGCGCCTCGACGCTTCTGCGCACCGGCACCACCCTTTCGCTCGACTTCCGCAACCTTCGCCAGGAGTCCGGCTCGGCGGTCTCCCTGCTCTCCCCCGAATACGACAGTTCCCTCACCCTCTCCGCCCGCCACCCGCTCCTCCGGGACGCGGGAAGGGAGACGACGGAGGCGCCGCTTTGGATCGCACGGGCGGGGGCGGAAGCTGGCGACTCCGACTTCCGGACCCGGGTCATGGATGTCGTGGCGGCCGTGCGGACCGGGTTCTTCGCACTCCATGCCTCCCTCCGGGAGGTCGAGGCCCGGAGTACCGCGCTGGCGCTCGCGGAGCGTCTTCTCGCCCGGACCCGGGCGGAGATCGAGGCGGGAACGCGAGCCCCCGTCGAGCGGCTTCCCCCGGAGGCCGCAGCAGCCGCCAGGAAGGAGGAGCTGATCCGGGCGGAGGCGACGGCCCGGAACGCGGAAGACGACCTGAAAACCCTGCTGGGGATCCCTTCCGCCGGGGACTGGGACCGCCCTCTTCTTCCGGACCTTCCCGCCGGCGGGGTGGAACCTCCCGGCCCGGAAGACACCTTCGAGGAGGCGCTGCGGAGGCGTCCCGAGCTGTCCGCACTCGCCGGACGGACACGGCAGTCGGAGCTCGAGGAGGCCGCCGCCCGGAACCGGATCCTCCCGTCGCTCGCCCTGAATGCTTCCGCGGGGCTCACCGGCCTGTCCGGCACCCCGAACCCCTCCCCCCTGTTCCCGGGTATAGCCCCCACGTTCGAGGGGGACTATGGAGACAGCGTCGACGAGATGCTGTCGGGCAGGTACTACACCGCGTTCCTGGGACTGTCGGCCGAGATCCCCTGGACGCTCCGGAAGGAGCGGGCGGAATGGGTCCGGGCGAAAGCCGCGCTGGCGAGGCAGCGGCTCTCCTCGGAATCGCTCCGTGCGGGAATCCGGGCGGAGGTCCGCAAGGCCCGCAGGGACCTCGAGTCCGCCATCGCCCGCATCGGGGCCGCAGCGGCTGCGGTCGCGGCGGCCGAGGCGTCTCTCGATGCCGAGGAGAAGAAACGGGAGCTGGGTGCGGCGACCTCGACCGACGTCCTGCGCTCCCAGCAGGAGGTTGCCGAGGCGCTGCTCGCGCGGGTCCGCGCGGAGGCCGACGCCCGCGCGGCCCAGACCCGCCTGTGGCGCTCCGTCGGCACGATCCTTACGAAGGAGGGGATCGCGATCCGATGAAACGGAAGGCCTGGATCCTGGGAGCCGTCCTGCTGCTCGTCCTGGCGGCGGCGGTCGTCTATCTCCGCTTCCGGTCCATCCTGGAGGTGGACGTGTTCGAGGCGAAACCGGCGAGGATCGAGGAGATCGTCACCTCGGTCTCCGCGGGAACCGTGAAGTCCCGGTGGGAGGCCACGATCTCCGCCGAGGCGCCGGGCCGGGTGACGAGGGTGGCGGTGGACGAGGGAGACGACGTCCGGAAGGGGAATCTCCTCCTCCAGATGGAAGATCCGGAGCTGGTCCGTCAGATCGAGGCCGCCGGGGCCGAGGTGAGGCTGGCGGAGGAGCTTCACCGCCAGGCGGAGGCGCGCCGGGAGGAGGTCCGCAGGAAAGCCGCCTCCGACAGGACCCGGTCGGAGAGCAACCTGAAAAAAGCCCGGGAGGACCATCGGCGCTCCGCCTCGCTGTTCGACGGCGGCTTCCTCTCCAGGGCGGAGATGGACCGGACGGACGCCGCCCTCTCGAACGCCGTCGAGGACGCCCGGCTCGCGGAGATCGGGGAGCTGTCGGTCCGGGCGGCCGACCGGGAAGTCGACTCGCTGCTCGCCCGGGTCGCGGCGGTGCGCGCCTCCCTGGAGGGGCTCCAGGAGAGAGAGCGGAAGATGCGGATCCTGGCCCCCTCCTCGGGGGTGGTGATCCGCCGGAGCGCCGAGCCCGGCGAGACGAAGCAGCCGGGGAGCCCCCTGTTCGTGCTGGCGGACCCCTCCTCCCCCTACGTCGAGGCCCCCATCGACGAGTCGGAGTCGGCCAGGGTCCGGGTGGGGCAGGAGGTTCGCCTCTACCCGGACGCCTACCTCGGGCAGACCTTCCCGGGGGTCGTCTCCGAGGTCAAGCCCACGATCGAGGCCTCCCGGGAGGTCTCCCGGGCGAACACGATCCGGGTGAAGGTCCTCTCCCCGCCGCGCCCCCTGCGGCTGGGGATGTCGGTGGACGTGGAGGTGCTGACCGGCAGCAAGGAGAAGGCGCTCCAGGTCCCCTCGTCGGCGGTGATGGAGCGCGAGGGGCAGAAGTTCGTGTACCGCGTCCGGGACGGGAAGGCCGAGAGGGCCGACGTGACCGCCGGGATCTCGAACTGGGACAGGACCGAGATCCTGTCCGGACTGTCGGCGGGGGACCTCGTCGTGACCTCCCTCGAGATCAAGAACCTCTCCCCCGGGAGCCGGGTTGGCATCCGAACCCGCCAGTGACCCCGTACTCCGGCTGCGGGAGGTGACCCGGATCTACAACCCGGGCGCGCAGCAGGTCGTCGGTCTGGACCGGGTGGACCTCTCCATCCGGGCCGGCGACTTTCTCGCGGTCATGGGGCCGTCGGGATCGGGGAAGTCCACGCTGATGAACATCCTGGGCTGCCTGGACGTCCCCACCTCCGGGAGCTACGAGATCCGGGGGACCCCGGTCGCGAACCTCTCTCCGGACGAGCTGGCCGACCTGCGGAACCGGGAGATCGGGTTCGTCTTCCAGGTCTTCCACCTCCTCCCGCGCTACACGGCGCAGCGCAACGTCGAGCTTCCGCTCCTGTACGCGGGAGTGGGGCGGGAAGAGCGGGCGCGGCGGGCGCTCGAGGCGCTGCAGTCGGTGGGGATCGGGGAGAGGCGCCACCACCGGTCGAACGAGCTCTCCGGCGGCCAGAAGCAGAAGGTGGCCATCGCCCGGGCTCTGGTGAACCGCCCCTCCCTGCTCCTGGCCGACGAGCCGACCGGGAACCTCGACTCGAAATCGGGAGAAGAGCTGCTGGACATCCTCGTCCGTCTCAATGAAGAGGGGACGACGATCGTCCTGGTGACCCACGACCCGGTGATCGCCCGCCGGGCGAAGCGGACGGTCTACATCGTGGACGGGCGGCTCGTGACGTCCGACGAGTTCCGGGAGATCCGGGGATGAACCTGTTCGAGCAGGCGGCCGTCTCCCTGGAGGCGCTCCGTGCGAACCGGCTCCGGTCGGTGCTGACGATGCTCGGGGTCGCCATCGGCGTCGCGGCAGTGATCCTCCTCGTGTCGCTGGGCCAGGGGACGAAGAACTACGTCGAGCAGCAGTTCGCGGGGCTGGGGAGCAACATCCTGATCGTCACGCCGGGGAAGATCGAGACCAAGGGAGGCCCGCCGATCATCGGGGCCACGCGGCACAAGCTGACGCTGGACGACTCCCGGGTGCTGGAGAAGAAGGGGTATCTCTTCGCCGGGGTGGCGCCGGTGGTCTTCGGGACCGCCGAGGTCCGGGCCGGAACCCGCTCCCGGAACGTCCCGGTCCTGGGGGTGAACCCCGCCTTCTCCGCGGTGCGGAACCTCCACGTGGAGATCGGCAGCTTCGTAACCGAGTCCGACGTGGAGGCCAAGCGCAGGGTCTGCGTCCTGGGAAGGACGCTGAAGCGGGAGCTGTTCGGAAACGCGAACCCGCTCGGGGAGATCGTGAAGGTCTCCGGCGCCCGCTTCCGGGTGGTGGGGATCATGGAGCGCAAGGGGGTGAGCCTCGGGATCGACCTGGACGACATCGTCTTCATCCCGGTCCGCTCCGCCCAGGAGATCTTCGACACCGACTCCCTCCTGGAGATCATCCTCTCGGTCCGGAACAAGAACGACATCGAGAGCGGGCGGGAGCTCGCCCGCTCGATCCTGTTTAGGAACCACAACCGCCACGAGGACTTCACGATCACGAACCAGGCGGCGATGCTCTCCTCCCTCTACACGATCCTGGACACCCTGACCTACGTGCTCGGCGGGATCGCCACGATCTCGCTTCTGGTGGGAGGGATCGGGATCATGAACATCATGCTGGTGACCGTGAAGGAGCGGACGAACGAGATCGGCATCCGCAAGGCCGTGGGGGCGAGGCACCGGGACATCCTCCTCCAGTTCCTCCTGGAGTCGACCGGGATCGCCGCCACCGGGGGCTTCCTCGGGATGCTCGCGGGGGTGCTGGGGGCGGGGGGAATCCGGCTCCTCGTCCCGAAGATCCCGGTGGAGATCCCCCCGTGGGCGATCGTCCTGGCCTTCTTCTTCTCGGTGTTCGTGGGGATCTTCTTCGGCGTCTATCCCGCGCGGAAGGCCGCCGCCCTGAATCCGATCGAGGCGCTGAGGTACGAATGAGCCGGGTCGCTCCGCTGCGGGTGGGAAAGATCCCGTACACGAACCTCTTCCCGATCTTCCGGATCCTGGAGGACCGGCTCCGTCCCGGGGAGGTCCACATCGTGACCGGGCATCCCGCCGACCTGAACCGGATGCTCCGGGAGGGGAGGCTGGACATCTCCCCCTCCTCCTCGATCGAGTATGCGCTCTCCCCCGGGAGCTACCGGCTCTGCCCCGGCATCTCCGTCGCCTCGAGGGAGAGGGTGATGAGCGTGGTCCTCCTCTCGAACATGCCGCTCTCCTCCCTCCCGGACGAGCCGGTGGCGGTCACGGGGAGATCCGACACCTCGAACGTCCTCCTGGAGATCCTGCTGCGGGAATCGCTGGGGAAACGCAACGCGCTGGTCCGGACCTCCCTCCCCCCCTCCGAGGCCCTGCTGCGGCACCCCGCCTACCTCGCGATCGGGGACGAGGCGATCCGGTCGACGCTGGAGGGGACCGCCCCGCACGTGACCGACCTCGGCGAATGGTGGCACAGGGAGACCGGCACCCCGTTCGTCTTCGCCCTCTGGATCGTCTCCCGGACGGCGACGCGGGGGCGCGAGGATTCCGTCCTCTCCTTCGCGCGCACCCTTCTGGACGCGAAGCGGGACGCCCTCGCGGAGATCGGCGGCGGCGGCGACGGCATCCCCCCCGGGCCGTCCTGGATCCCCGCGGACTTCCTGCGGGAGTACTGGCGGAACCTCTCCTACGACCTCGACGGGGAGCTGGAAGGGCTGGAACGGTTTTTCCGGCTGGCGCACGGGATCGGGCGGATCCCGGCGGTCCCCGCGCTGGATTTCCTCGAACTTCCGTAGACGCACGGCATGGTACAATCGGGTAGATCCGCCGGGAGGGCGATCATGCGCATCCACAAGGACATGAAGATCGAGGATGTCCTGCGGAACTTCCCCCAGACCATCCCCGTCTTCCAGCGGTTCGGAATCGATTGCGCCGGCTGCCAGCTCTCCGAGTACGAGAACCTGGAGCATGGCGCGAAGGTCCACCGGATCGACCTGGAGACGCTCCTGCGGGGGCTGAACGAATCGGTGCCGGAAGCTTAGTCCTTAGGCCGTTCCACGGGGGCGGGAATACTCCGCCCGGGCCTCCTCCGACTCCCACACGACGACCCGGCAGACCCTCGCCGGCTCCGGGATCCTCCGTTCCATCTCCTCGTAGATGTGCCGTGCGAGATTCTCCGAGGAGGGGTTCTCCTCCGTGAAGGGGGGAAGGTCGTTCAGATAGCCGTGGTCCAGGCGGGCCAGGATCTCGTTGAGGGCCCGCTTCATCACCCGGAAGTCGAGCGCGATCCCCCGGGAATCCAGCCGGTCCGCCTCGACCGAGGCCTCGACCCGCCAGTTGTGCCCGTGCAGCCGCTCGCAGTTCCCCTCGTATTCCCGGAGCCGGTGGGCCGCCGCGAACGAGGAGCGGACCAACAGGGTATAGGTTCCGCCGCTCATTTCTCCTCCAGAGGCGAACGCACGATCTTCGATTTCGATGCCACCCGGTCGTACCAGTTTCGGATCTCCCGGGAGGCCTTCTCCTCGAAGAGCTCCAGCCGGACCTGCTCCTCCGTAGGCGGATCCCCCTGGATCTCCCCGCGGGAGACCCGCCGCGCGATCTCCCGGCGGACCTCCTCCTCGTTCACGTCGACGAAGACGGCGACCCGCTTCCGAAGAAACTCCCGGACGACCAGCCGGTGCTCCACGAACGCGCGAAGGTCGGATGCGTCGATCTCCCGCGCGCAGGGGGAAGGGCAGGCCTTAAGGCGCGCATTCGCGGCGGCGGCGGCCGCCAGGACCGAGGCGTTGTCGACCTGTCCGAGCCCCAGCTTCTCCTCCTCCTGGAGGACGAGGATCTCCCGGATCCTCCGCTCCCGGACCTCCGGAAGGGGAAGCTCGGCCGGCTCGTCCCCGGGGAAGGCCCCGCAGCGCAGAAGGCAGGCCTCCCGGAGCAGTTCGGTCCGGAAGAGAACCCGGCCGTTCACCGAGGCGGCGGTCTCCTCGTAGAGCCGATATCCCCGCGATCCACGGGCAGGGGAGGCCTCTTCCCCCTGCCCGGCGAACGCCGCGTTCCCGCCGGTGGAGGAGAGAAAGGCGAGCAGGAGAAGGAGCGGGAAAACGGTCCGGGCGCTCATCGGTCCAGTTCGAACGAGATGTCCAGGGAGGGGGAGGAATGGGTCAGCGCGCCGACCGAGAGAGCCGGAACCCCCGTCCGCGCATACTCCTCGACGTTCTCGAGGCGGATACCGCCCGAGGCCTCGAGAAAGACCTTCGACCCGAACCGGGCGACCGCCTCGCGGACCTGCGCGGGGGCCATGTTGTCGAGAAGGAGGGCGTCCGCGCCGGCCGCGACCGCCGCTTCCGCGTCCTCCAGCGACTCCACCTCGACCTGCACGCGCGACAGGTGGTGGGCCGCCTGCCTCGCGGCGGCGACGGCTTCGGGGATCCCGCCCGCCGCGCGGATCCCGTTCTCCTTGACCAGGATCCCGTCCGAGAGGGTGAAGCGGTGATTCCTCCCCCCTCCGGTCCGCACCGCGTGCTTTTCGAGCGCCCGCCACAGGGGGGTGGTCTTCCGGGTGTCCAGGATCCGGGTACCGTAGGGGGCGACACGCGCGGCGAACGTGCCCGTCGCGGTGGCGATCCCTGAGAGACGCTGCAGGAAGTTCAGCGCGGTCCTCTCCGCCCTCAGGAGCGAGGAGAGCGGTCCGCCCGCCTCCCCCACCCGCATCCCCGGGGAGATGCGGGTCCCTTCCTCCGGGAAGGAGACCGTGGCCGCCGGGTCGACCTGCCGGAAGACCTCGACCGCGACCGGCCCCCCGCAGAACAGCCCCTCCGCTCCCGCGAGGAAGACCCCCCGGCCGGCCCGCGTGAAGGCCGACCCGAACGGATCCCCGAACGGGGCATCCTCCCGGAGCGCCGCCCGGACCGTTTCCTCGAATTCCAGCCGGTGGATCATGCGAGGTACCGGCTCACCAGCTCGAGATTCTTCGAGAGCTTCGCGATCTTCTCCTCCAGCCCCGTCCTCCTCTCGTGGTGCGCCTCGACGATGTCGGGGGGGGCGTTCTCCACGAACTTCTCGTTCGCCAGCTTGGCGCCGACGACCGACAGTTCCGCGGAGGCCTTGTCGATCTCCTTCCGGAGACGCTGCGCCTCCTGCCCGAAGTCGATCAGCCCCGCCAGCGGGATGCAGACCTCGATGTCGTTCACCACGGCGGTCGCGTCCTGGACGGGGATGTATTCGGGGTCCTTGTAGGCCACCCGCCCCGCCCGCGCGAGGCGGAGCAGGATCTCCTCGTGGGCCCTGACGAAACGCATCTCCTCCGCCCGCCCCTTCAGCCGGATCTCCACCTTCTTCGCGGGGGGGACGTTCAGCTCGCTCCGGATGTTTCGCACCGCGCGGACGATCTCCATCAGCCGCCCCATCCGCTCCTCGACGTCCACCTCCGCCGCGGCCGGGTCCGCTTCGGGATAGGACCGCGCCAGGAGGCTCCTCCGCTCCCCCGGCAGCAGGTGCCAGATCTCCTCCGTGATGTAGGGGATGAAGGGGTGCCCCAGCGCCAGCAGCGTCTCGAAGACGTGGAGCAGCACGGCGCGCTGGCTCTCCCGTGCCGCCGGATCCGACTCCTGCAGGAGGGAGGGCTTGATCATCTCCAGGTACCAGTCGCAGAACTCGTGCCAGGTGAACTGGTAGAAGGCGGAAGCCGCGTCGTTGTACCGGTATTCCTCGATCCCCTTCCGGATCCCGTCGACCGCCCGCGTCAGCCGGGACAGGATCCACCGGTCCACGTCGGGCAGGTCGGCCGGAAGCGCCCGGGACGTGTTCCCGTCGACATGCATCCGCACGAACCGGCCCGCCTGCCAGATCTTGTTCATGAAGTTCCGGTACCCTTCCAGGCGGTCGTCCGCCATCCGGATGTCCCGCCCCTGGACCGCCATCGCCAGCAGGGTGAACCGGAAGGCGTCGGTCCCGTACCGCTCCATCAGCTCGAGGGGATCGATCACGTTCCCCCGGGTCTTGCTCATCTTCTCCCCCTTCGCGTCCCGCACGAGGGCGTGGATGACCACGTCGCGGAAGGGGGCCTTCCCCGTGAACTCGATCCCCATCATCATCATCCGGGCGACCCAGAAGAAGAGGATGTCGAACCCGGTCACCAGCGCGGAGGTGGGATAGTACCGCTCCAGGTCTTCCGTGGCGTCGGGCCACCCCATCGTGGAGAAGGGCCAGAGCGAGGAGGAGAACCAGGTGTCCAGGACATCCTCCTCCTCCCGGACCTCCCCCGATCCGCAGGAGGAGCAGCGGTCCGGGCGGTCCGTCTCCACCATCGTGTGCCCGCACCCGTCGCAGTGGAAGGCGGGGATCCGGTGCCCCCACCAGATCTGCCGGGAGACGCACCAGTCGCGGATGTTCTCCATCCAGTCGAAATAGGTCCGCTCCCAGTTCCCGGGGACGATCCGGGTCTCCCCCGACCGGACGGCCCGGATGGCCGGTTCCGCGAGGGGGGCGGTCTTCACGAACCACTGGATGCTCTCCATCGGCTCCACGACGGTCCTGCACCGGTAGCAGTTCCCGACGTTGTGGAGATGGGGCTCCTCCCTCTCCAGGAGGTTCTCCGCCCGGAGGGCCTCGACCACCGCCTCCCGGCACCGGAACCGGTCCATCCCGGAGAAGCGGCCCGCCTCCTTCGTCATGACGCCGGAGTCGTCGATCACCTGCACGGAGGGAAGCTCGTGCCGGCGGGCCACCTCGAAGTCGTTCGGGTCGTGGGCGGGAGTGATCTTGACCGCACCCGTCCCGAAGGCCGGGTCGACCATCTCGTCGGCGAGCAGCGGAATCGGGCGGTTCATCAGGGGGAGGCGGAGCGTCGCGCCGGTCCGGCCCGCGTACCGCTCATCCTTGGGGTGCACCGCCACCGCGGTGTCCCCCAGCATCGTCTCGGGGCGGGTCGTGACCACCACCACGCTGCGGCGGCCCGAAAGCTCCGGGTACCGGATGTAGTAGAGGGCGCCCTTCGTCTCCTCGTAGGCGACCTCGAGGTCGGAGAGCGCGGTCCGGCAGCGGGGACACCAGTTGATGATGTACCGCCCCCGGTAGACGAGCCCCTTCCGGTAGAGCCGGACGAAGGCCTCGCGGACCGCGCGGGACAGCCCCTCGTCCATGGTGAACCGCTCCCGTTCCCAGTCGCACGCGGCCCCCAGCCGACGAAGCTGGTTCAGGATCGCCCCGCCGCTCTCCTCCTTCCAGCGCCATACCCGCTCGACGAACCGATCGCGCCCCAGCGTCTGCCGGTCCACCCCCTCCCGCGCGAGCAGCCGCTCGACCACGTTCTGCGTCGCGATCCCCGCGTGGTCGGTGCCGGGGAGCCAGAGCGTGTTTTTCCCGCACATCCTGTGGTACCGCACCAGGACATCCTGGAGCGTCACGTTCAGCGCGTGCCCCATGTGGAGGGAACCGGTCACGTTCGGGGGGGGGATGACGATCGAGTAGGCCTCACCGGGACCGGACGGGTCGGCGTGGAACAGCCGCTGTTCCATCCAGTACTCATACCACTTCGATTCGGCCTTCGCCGGATCGTACGATTTGTCCTGCTCCTGCGAACCCATCCGTCCCGCTCCCCGGAATCCTTCCCGCGCCCGGCGGGAGCGTCCCTCGCCTTTCCGCAAGAGCACCCGGCTCCACGCGAAAGGGACAGGCCTTCCGGCCGCTCTTCGTGCTCTGTGGATTATTCCCCGGTTTTCGTGCGGATCCGTTCGATCTCCTCGCGGATCACCGACTCCGCGGTCGCCGGGATGACTTCCCACGCCACAGCCTCGACCGCCTCCCGGATCTTCTCCGTGATCTCCGCGGAGAGGCGGTCCATCATCTCCCACATCACCTTCTCCACGGTCTCCGCAGCGACCCGCTCGAGGATCTCCCGTGCCCTGTCGGAAAATTCCTCCCGGAGCCGGTCCTCCGCCGGAAGGAGCGTCTCCGGGGCAGCCTGCACAGCGGTTATCGCCGGAACGAAGGGCTCCGCCCGGACCTCCGGTGCGGTTTCCGGCGCCTCGGCCGGCCCGGCCTCCTCCGTCGCGGCCGTAAACTCCTGCGTCTCCTCCATCTGCAAACCTCCGGCAGCTTCGATCGCGGAGGTCAGGTCGGTCACCGCGGGGGGAGAATCGTCGTAGGCGAGATCCTCCGCGTGGGAGACCACCGGGGCGATATCCTCCACGGCTTCCGCGGGAGCGGCCTCCTCGGCCTGCACGGACTCCAGCTCCTCCTCCCTCGCGATCTCCTCCAGGGAAACGTCGAATTCCTCCAGAGAGCCCAGCTCCTCCCCCTTTCCGGCCATCCCGCCGGCTCCGGGGAGAAGGCTCTCCGTAGGCGCAGCAGCGGCGGCTCCCTTCCCGGTCTCCTCGTTCACCTCCTCCAGGACGTCGCTGAAGTCCCAGAGTTCCTCCGCGCCCGCAGCCGCCTCTTCCGTCGGGCCTTCGGCGGGAACCTCCCCGCTCCGCAGCAGCGCCTCCACCTTGTCGATCAGCTCCTGGGACTCGAACGGCTTGAACAGCACCCCGTCGGCCCCGCATTTCCGGAACTTCTCCTCGTCGAACGGGGGAAGGCTTCCGGCGAGGATCAGGATCGGGCAGGAACGGGTCGCCTCCTGGCCGCGCAGCGTGGTAGCCACATCGAACCCGTCCCGGTCGGGAAGGGTGACGTCGGCGACCACGAGGTCCGGGGAGATCTCCCCGGCGAGGCGTACGGCATCCTCCCCGTTGTCCACCGTGGTCAGCGAGATGTCGGACTGTTGGAAGGTGAGGGCGAACACCTTCTGGATGGTCAGGCTGTCTTCCGCGAGAAGAAGTTTCTTGGCCATGGTCCCTCCAAATTGTCCCTCATTCTAGAGGGATTCCGGGAGTTTTTCAACGAAAAGGAAATCGATCTGCCCCCGGTCCGGATCCGCCCGGAACAGGCGGACCAGGACCCGGTCCGCGGGCGCAAGCCGTGTTCCGCGCACCGTCCCGTACCATTCCCCCCGCTCCGGAGAATACCGGTAGAGGTCGTCCCGGAGAGTCGACACGGGAACGTACCCCTCCACCGGAATCTCCTCCAGTTCCACGAAAAACCCGTGCCGGGTGACGGAGCCGATCGATCCCGGGAACGTTTCCCCCGTCCGTTTCGAGAGAAAGAGCGCTTTCGCGCGGGCGGAGACGTCCCGCTCCGCCTCCATCGCGGCCCGCTCGCGGGCGCTCAGATGCTCGCCAAGCGCCGTTCCCTTCGCGGCAACCGTGCCGGAGTACTCCGGATACCCCGCATCTCCCAGCGCCGCCTTGAGGACCCGGTGCACCACGAGGTCGGGGTACCGCCGGATCGGGGAGGTGAAATGGGCATAGCGTGCAAGGGCCAGCCCGAAGTGCCCCTTCTCCTCGGGCCCGTACCGGGCGAGCATCAGGCTCCGCAGCAGCGACAGGTGAACCTGCTTCTCGTACTTTCCCCCCTTCGCCGCGTCGGCCCAGGCCTGGAGGCGCCTGGGAATCTCCCGGCTCCCGGTCGCCCGGGAGCGCCGCAGCAGCCTGGCCGCGGTCTCCTCGAATTCCGCGACCCGCTCTTCCGCCGGCGGCTCGTGGATCCGGAACAGGAAGGAAAACCCGCGCGCGGACAGGAATTCCGCCACGGCCGCGTTCGCGAGCAGCATGAACTCCTCGATGATCCGGTGGGCCTCCCAGCGGGGCGCGTGCACCACGCCCACCGGCAGGGAATCGGCCACGTCGATCCTGGTCTCGGGAAGTTCGAGGTCCAGGGATCCGCGCCCGGCGCGGGCTCGTGTGAGCCGGCCGGCGAGGATCTCCATCTCCCGGAGCATCCTCCCGACCTGGCCCCCGATTCCTCCCCTCCGCCCGGACGCCTCCCCGGCGAGATGGGCATGCACGCGCGCGTAGGTGAGCCGGGACCGGCTGCGGATCACCGACGGGTAGAAGGAGGCCGCGAGAGGCTCTCCCCCCTCCCCGATCGGGATCTCCACCGTCACGGCAAGGCGGTTCACTTCGGGCTTGAGGCTGCAGATCCCCTCGGACAGCGGGGCCGGCAGCATGGGGATGCACCGGTCCGGGAAATACACGCTGGTTCCCCGCCGGTAGGCTTCCCGGTCGACCTCGCTCCCCGGGGGAACATAGTGCGACACGTCCGCGATCGCCACCAGAAGGCGGGTTCTCCCCCGCTCCCGGACCATGCAGACGGCGTCGTCGAAGTCGCGCGCATCCTCCCCGTCGATCGTCACAAAGGGCAGATGCCTCTGGTCCACCCGCCGGACTTCCCCCGGCGCCTCCCGCCCTCCGGATCGCGGGAGGCGCACCGATCGGGGCAGGCGCGCCGCCTCCTCCAGGGCCCCTTCCGGGAACCGGGACGGGACCCCTTTCGCGGAGACCACCGACAGGACGATCGTCTCGAGGGTATGCTCCTTCCCCAGGGTCCGGAGAAGGCTTGCCCTTCCTTCCTTTCCGGGTCGGGGATACTCGGATACCTCCGCGAGGACCAGCTCCCCCTGCTGCGGCCGCAGACCGTTCGGAACGGTCGCGGGGACGAGAAATTCCCCTTCACGGTCGCGGAACCGGACGAACGCGGAATCGCCGGACGCGGTGAAGCGTCCCACGAACTCCCGGAATCCCCGCTCGACGATGCGGACGACCCGGCCGTACGGAGGGGCGCCCCCTCTCCTTCTTTCCAGCCTCACCTCCACCCGGTCCCCGGGCCACGCCCCGGAAAGGGAATTCCCCGGGATCCGGATCGCAGGCTCCTGCGGAGAGCCCGTCAGGACGAGGGGGCGACCTTCCCGCGTAAACCGGAGCCTCCCCTCCCTTCGGGGACCGTGCGGTTCGCTCCTCGTGTCGTCGGAACGCGCGCCTCCATGCCCCCCCCCCGGCTTTTCCTCCCCGTCGCGCAGGCTGCGCCCTTTCCCTCGCTTTCGCGGGGAGGTCCACAGGGAGGCCCCCTGCAGGGCCGCCCGGAAGTGGCGGCGCTCCCCCTTCCGGACCCCGGCGGCCCGGTACCATTCCCGCACCGAGGAGGGTTTCGGCGCGAGCGTCTCCGCATGCTCCCGGAGCCACCGTTCCCAGAATCTTCTGTCCCTCATCGGTAGGGCTGTCCCTAAGTACTCCGCTTCATAAATACGGTGTCGCACCGAGAGCCTCGATGCGCCGCGCCGGCGAGGCGCGCGACTGAGGATGGCGGGGGACACTCTTTGTGTGATCAGCGAGAAAACCAAGAGTGTCCCCCCCCGGCGCAAGGAGCGCAACGAAGCTGGAGCGGACCGTTCCCGCGAATCCTCTGCGTCCATGAGTTTCCCGCGCCATGGCCCCGGGGAAGGCGTTTTCCCGCTTGCCTGGCCGGGGCCCTTTGCTATACTTTGTAGTTCCGCAGCCGGGCGCCGAAGTGGCGGAATTGGCAGACGCGCTAGATTCAGGGTCTAGTGTGGGCAACCACGTGGGGGTTCGAGTCCCCCCTTCGGCACCATCACCACGATTCATTTCACAACCATAGCCGACCCCGGGGACTCGAACCGTCCCCGGGCGCCGAGCGAATAGCGAG